>DATCFJ010000541.1:0-8053 GCA_036509605.1 Polyangiaceae bacterium
CGTTGTACGCGAAATCCCGAGTGCGCGCGAAACCGTGCGCGGGGTACTGTTTGTGCTCGGGGTGTGCTCCAAACCACGGAAAGCAGATTGGGATGCCGCCGCGCAGTGCTTTGCCCTCGGCATACACCGCGTTCTCACTCATCCAGATGACAGGCCCGTGTCCCGCGGGCGCCCAGGCCGCGACGTGCGCGCCTTGTAGAAAAACGAGCCCCGACGCTGTTTCAGTGCTGATGCGCACGGCCGGCAGACCATGCTCCGTCGTCAATTCGACGCCCGGCAATTCGGCGAAGGTGTTCGAGTCATCCAGGGTCATGGGTTTCTTTCACCAGGTCATGGTTCGGCGCGTTGCTGGGGGGGGGATGCTCTGCGAGGTAACTTTGGGCGCTCTTGACAGCTTCAACGCCGGGCGCATTCAGGTCGACGGGCAGTGGCGCGCCGCTGATTTGCTCGACAGCATGGCGCGCAAAATAACGCACCAGAGGATACTCATTGCCGAGCTGTGCGACCACCAGAGGCAGCCAAACCTGCCGGTGGTCGCGTCCGGCGAGAGCCACCGCTGTCCCCTCTTCGTGCGGTTTGCCGTAGCGCAGCGTTGCCTCTACGGCGTTGACGGTCAGGTCTTGCCCGTACAGCTTGCGGAGCGCGTCTCGGTCGTATTTCTTGCCCCAAAAACGCTCCATCGTCGCTAACAACTGCTCGACCGACTTGTCGGTGTGGCAGAGCGCGCATTCGAGCGGTCGGTCGCCCTCGACGCGTTCGCTGTCGGTAGGCGAGCCGATACGGTGGTAGCGAGTCAGCTCGTAGCCCAAGCCCATGTTCTTCTTGGGCATGTGGCAATTCACGCAGTGGCTGCCCGCGCTCTCGGGCAGGTGGTGGGTGTGCGCGCGGCGCGCGTCCGCACTTTGCAAGTCCTTGTGGCAGCTGGCGCACAGCTCGTCGCCTTTGGGCCCCTCGAGTGCTTGCAGCGCGCTCTTTGGGTCTTCAGTGTGTGGGTCGTGGCAGTTCACGCAACTGAGCTGCGTGTTGCATTTCCCGAGCATGAAGTCGCGAGCTTCACCCGAGTTAATGCTACTGCCGCCGGGGCCGTGACGGCGGGTCTGGCCCTCCCAAGTGTAGGGATAGCGAGAGAACAGCACGGTGTGGCACTTGGCGCAGGTGCGGTTGATGTCCTCTGCGTGCGTTGGTTCCGCGCCGCTCGGCGTCGTGACTTGCAGGAAGTCGCTGCGTAGCGCGAAGGTTGGCCGGACCCGGGTTGGGTCTTGCACGTGCTCGCGTGCGCCGCCATGGCAGGCTTCACAGCCAATACCGAGCTCCACGAGGTCCTTCTGGTCGAAGCCGTCGCGTGTGCCGTCGATGCCTGCGGTGAGGGCGTGCTTTAGGCTGAAATTGTCCATGTCACGGGGCTTTCCCAGATACTCGAGCTCGGCGCTGAGCGCGGCCTTCAGCGCGGCTTCGTCCGTGACCACATAGTGCGGGCGTTTGTCTTCGGGTAGCTCCACGCTCACCGAGCCCTGATAGGTATGGGCGCCAGTGCCGTACACGTCGTCGAGCAGCAGCGACAACGAGGGCGTGGTGTTGTGGCAGAAGATGCATGCGCTCTTCCAAACCACGCCGGGCTCCAGATCTGGCCGCTCGCGCACCATCACCGAGTAGCCTTTGTAACGCCACTCGCCGTTGAATGCCAAATACGACGCAGGCAAGATGCGCTCGGCGTCGCGCGGCGCTCCGAGCGGCGCATTCGGGTCGACCTCCGCCCCGACGAAGTCCTCGCGATAGCGGCCGCCGATCACCTTGGTGACGCGATACAGCGTTTCTTGTCCGCGGGCGGTGTGCAGACGCATGAAACGCTCGTTACCGATTTGCTCCATGTGCACGGAGTCGTCGCGGAAGGCGAAGCTAGCGCCGTTGAACGGCGCGCGGATCTGCGTTTGGTGTAAATCGCGTGTCATGCGATGCATCGGCGAATCGAGCCAGGCCGCGTATTCCTTGGCATGACAGCGCTCGCACGCCGCAGAGCCCGCGTAGTCCGCGCGCGCGATATTGCTCTGCACCTCGCCGTCGTGCTTGGCGCTGCCCGGCGCGGTTCCCCCGGCGGGGCTGTGTGCCCCCGCGCCGTGGCAGCCAGCGACCGCGGAGATGCCGAGCGCGGCGAGCAGGGCGGCTTTTCGGACGGAACGCATCGCGCGAATGCCGGCACGCTAGCATTTTTCCGCTACCTTGCGCCGGTCAGCATGAGCCCCCCACCCCCTTACCGAGATCCGAACGAACCGCTCGAGCAGCGCGTCGAAGACCTGCTGGCGCGCATGACCCTGGCCGAGAAGGTCGGCCAATTGATGCAGCTCAACGGGCAGGTCGAACCAGTCAAGAACGTGCGTGAGGTTCAGCCGGGCTCGCTGCTGCACATCTTGAATGACGATCTGCTCGAGGCGATGGACGCGGCCGCTGAAACGCGGCTCGGCATTCCGCTCTTGGTCGCCGAAGACGGCATTCACGGGCATTCGTTTCAACGCGGAGCCACGATTTTTCCGACTCAGCTGGCGCTGTCCTGCTCGTGGAACGTGGACCTGCTCGAGGACGTCGCGCGCGTCACTGCGCGCGAGATGGCGACAACCGGCGCGCACTGGACGTTCTCGCCGGTGCTTTGTCTGAGTCGCGATCTGCGTTGGGGCCGCACCGGCGAAACCTTCGGCGAAGATCCATTGCTGATCGCCGAGCTCGGCGCGGCCATGATTCGCGGCTACCAAGGCAAGGGGCTGGGCGACGCTGATGGCGTCCTGGCCTGCGCCAAGCACTATGCGGGATACTCGGAGACCCAAGGTGGGCGCGACGCCTCCGAGGCCGACATTTCTCGGCGGAAGTTGCGGTCTTACTTTTTGCCGCCCTTCGAGCGCGCCGCACGCGCCGGCTGCATGACGTTCATGACCGGCTACCAAGCGATAGACGGCTTGCCTTCGACCGCCAATCATTGGCTCCTGACTCAGGTCTTGAAAGAAGAATGGGGCTTTCGTGGCATCTTGGTGACTGATTGGGACAACGTCGGGCGGTTGTTTTGGGAGCAGTGCATCGTCCCTTCGCCCAAGGAGGCCGCCGTTGTTGCCGTGCGCTGTGGCAACGATTTGATCATGGCCACCCCCAGCTTCTTCGAAGCAGCACAAGCTGCGGTGCGCGAAGGGCTGCTGGCTGAGACGGAGATCGACGACGTGGTGCGCCGCATCTTGTCGCTCAAGTTTCGCATGGGCTTGTTCGAGAATCCGCGCCGGCCGGACCGCGCCAAGCAGGCGAGTGTGATTGCCTGCCCGGCGCACGCAGCGGCCAACTTGCGCGCGGCGCGCGAGTCGCTCGTGCTGCTGAAGAATGACCAGCTGCTGCCGCTGAACGCTGAAAAGCTGCGGAAAATAGCCGTCGTCGGCCCCAACGCGGACGACGACTTAGCGCAGCTAGGCGACTGGTCCCTGGGTGGCCCGCAGCATCCGATCGAAAAGGGCAAGCACCCGCGCGAGTGCACAGTGACGTTGCTCGACGGCATCCGCGCGCGCGTGCCCGCGTCGTGCGTGGTCGCGTATGCCAAAGGGTGCTCGGTGCGTTCGGCGGACCCTGTCGAGCTCGCTGCTGTGCAAGCCGCGTGCAAAGACGCGGACGCGGTCGTGCTCGTGGTCGGCGACGATCTGCCATTCATCGGCGAGGGACACAGCACGGCGACGCTCGAGCTACTCGGCGGTCAGCGCGAGCTCGTAGACGCGGTGGCCCTGCTGGGCAAGCCCGTGGTGCTCGCGCTCGTGAGCAGCAAGCCGCTCGTGTTACCAGTTGCGACCGAACAGCTTGCCGCAGTAGTCGCGTGCTTCAACCCCGGCATGCAAGGTGGGCTGGCGTTTGCCGAGCTCTTGTTCGGGGATTTCAATCCATCCGGCAAGTTGACGGTCTCCTTCCCAAAACACGCCGGGCAGCAGCCCAGCTTTTACAGCCAGGTGCGTGGTCAGCACGGCCATGAGTACGCGGATCTCGATCAGATTCCGCGCTTTCCGTTTGGTTTTGGGCTCAGCTACACGCGCTTCGAGTACTCGAATCTGCACGTCAGCAGGCCGCGCTTGGCGTTCGGCGAGCCGCTGGAGCTCAGCTTCGAGCTGCGCAACGCCGGCACACGCGCAGGCACCGAGGTTGCTCAGGTCTACGCCTCTGATCTGGTGACGTCCGTGACTTGGGTGAACAAGGTCCTAGTCGCGTTCGAGCGAGTGACCCTGCTGCCCGGTGAACAGCGCACAGTCACGCTGAGCGTTCCCCAAGAGCGGTTCTCGTTGGTCGACGCCTACGAGCGGCGCGTGGTCGAGCCAGGAGAATTCGAGCTGCTCGTCGGGCCGTCGTCGAGCGATAGCGAGGCGCTACGCGCTCGTTTCCTCGTCGAAGGCGCGCCGTTCTCCTTTGCGGGGATCCCCGGCGTCGCGCGTTAGTCGCGCGGTGTCTGCGAGCAGCTCTTGGCCAAGAAATCGCGAAAAGCACTGACCTTGGTCGGCACCTGGCGCGTCGACGGGTAGATTACGTGTAGCGGGGCTCCGCTGAAGCCGTACTCGGGCAGCACCCGCACCAGACGGCCAGTCGCCACCTCGGTTAGCGCGATCATGCGCGGCATCAAGCCGATTCCGCCGCCAGCGACCGTGGCCGCGCGCACGAACCCGAAATCGTCACAGGCGATTCGGACGCTCAATTCCACGGTTTCTTCGCCGCGTGGGCCCATCAATTGCCAGCTGATTTTGCCGTCGCGCGCGCCCCACGCCACGATCTTGTGACGGCTCAGCTCGGCGAGCGTCGCGGGCAGGCGGGTACGCTCAGCGTAAGCCGGCGAGGCGTACAGGTCGACCTGCAGCGTGCCGATTTTTCGCGCCACGAGCGATGACGATTCGAGCCGCCCGGCGCGCACCGCGACGTCGACACCCTCCGAAACCAGGTTCACCTTCCGGTTCGTCAGCATCAGCTCCACGCGCAGCAGCGGATAGCGATCCGCGAAGCGCACGATTTCCTCCGACAGGAACGCCGAGCCAATGTCATTGGGTGCAGTGACGCGCAGCATGCCCTCGGGCTCCTTACCACCCGAGCCCAGCGTGCGCGTGGCGTCGCGCAGCGACGCGACCAGCGGCGCGACACGCTCGTGAAAGGCGTGGCCCTCGCTCGTCACGCTCAAGTTGCGCGTGGTCCGGTTCAACAACCGCACACCGACGCTCTCTTCCAGGCGCGCTACGGCACGGCTCACCGTCGACGTAGGTACGCCCAGCTCGCGCGCGGCCTTGGCGAAACCACTATTTTCGACGACGCGCACGAACGCGGCGACGTCGTTCAGATCCAATTCGGCCATCCCGGAGAGTGTACTCCGGGAAGCGCCAGCCGTGTGCGCCGCGTCTTCGCTCGGCCTCGGTCTAGCGCGTCACTTCTGCTTGATCAGCGAAATGTCGATGGTGATCTTCACTTCGTTACCGACCAGCACGCCGCCCGCTTCGAGCACGCCGTTCCAAACCATGCCGAAGTCGTCGCGCTTGATCTTGGTGGTCGCGCTCGCGCCCAGACGGGTGTTGCCGAATGGGTCATTGGAAGGGCCGCTCAAACCTTCGACCTCGAGCACGACTTCCTTGGTGACGCCGTGAATCGTCAAATCACCGGTGACGCTTAGGTCTTCCTTGCTCTTGGCTTTGACCGGCTTGGATTTGAACGTGATGTTCGGGAACTTCTCGATATCGAAGAAGTCCGGGCTCTTCAGGTGACCGTCGCGCTGTGCGTCACGCGTGCTGAGCGAGGCCACGTCCACCGTCGCGTCGATTTGCGTCGCTTCGGGCTTGGCTGCGTCGTAACTGACGGTACCCGCCAGCTTCGAGAACTCACCGCGCACGTTGGTGATCATCATGTGCTTGACGGTGAAGTGCGCGTTCGAGTGCGAGGGATCGACGGACCATTGATTCGATTGGGACATGTTTGAGCTCCTGACAGCGTCGCGTGCTCGCGAGCGCAGGCTGATTGTGCGGACGCCCAGGAGCTTCGGCTAGATCCGTTTTTCGGAATCACCGTTGCGCTGGCGCAACGAGGCGGCTTGGCGCGGCGGCCGTCATTGCCGGCGTTCTCCCGTGCATTGGCGGCTAAACCGGCCGCGTGCGCTCTTCGTTTTCGATGGCGTGCTCGAGTGTGTCTCGAAGTGCGTCGGACACGGCACCGAGCAGCGCCTCCACTTTGCACGGTTTGCGCAAGAACCCGAGAGCGCCGCGCGCATACACCGCGCTCTCACGGGCCGGTTCGTCGTGGCCCGAGACGAACAGGATCCGGACCTCCGGGTCGACCTTGAGCAGGCGCTCTTGAGTCTCTTCACCGGTCAACACTGGCATGTCGAGGTCCAGGATGACTAGGTGCGGACGAGGGTACGCTTGATGATAGAGCGACACGGCCTGTACGCCGTCAGGCGCTTCGACGACTTGATGGCCCGCTTGACGGAGTAACCTCGCGAAGCTGCGCCGTACCACGACCTCGTCGTCGACCAGCAGGATCAAGCCGTGATGTGTGGGGGCTTGGACTCCGTGCGCGCCGGTGATGCTGTTGACCTCGCCGCGCGTGTCGTGGAGCGGTAGAAACACCAAGAAGCGAGTGCCTTGGCCTTCGCTGCTTTCGATCTGAATCTGCCCGCCGTGGAAGGTCACGACCTCTTTGACCGTCGCCAGGCCCAGGCCGAAGCCGGCGCCCTCGCGCTTGGTGGTGAAGAAGGCTTCGAAGATGCGCGCGCGCGTGGCCTCGTCCATTCCAATCCCGGTATCTTGCACGCACAGCACTAGGTGCGGCTGCGCCGGGTTCAACTGCTCGGGGAGCACGTGGCTACGCGGAGTGACGGCGCTCGCCGACACCGTGAGCACGCCGCCGTGCGGCATCGCGTCGCGCGCGTTCAGGCATAAGTTCATCAGTACCTGATGAAGCTCGGCTTGGTCGCCGCGTACCGACAGCCCGGGGTGGATCTTGGCCTCGATCTGAATGGCGCGATCGAACGTGTGGCGGATCAAGCGCATGACGTCGCTGCACAACCCCGACAGATCCACCGGCGAATGCGCTTGGGCTCGCCCGCGAGCGAACTTCAAGATACCGCGGGTCAGATCCGAAGCCTGATGAGCTGCGAGCTGGATGTCGTCGAAGCACTCTCGGACTTCTTCGCTGTTGAGTGCGGTGGCCCCAGGCAGATTGCCGAGGTAGTCGATGCTTGCGCTGATCGCGCCGAGCATGTTGTTCAAATCATGCGCGACGCCCGCGCCGACTCGACCTAGCGACTCGAGCCGCTGCCGTTGCAGCAGTTGATCTTCGACCGGATCGAAAGGCGCGAACAACAGCACGACGTTCGGGCCAACTTGGATCTTGTCGCCAAACGAGAGCAGATGGCTCTTGATAGGCAAGCCGTTTACCTGCGTCCCGTTCTTGCTGCCCAAGTCTTCGAGCAAGTAGGCGCCGACTTCGCCGCATGAAATACGTGCGTGCTTGCGCGAAATTTCCGGATCTTCGAGCGCCACGGAGGCGTCTGCGCCGCGGCCGATCACCGCTGTCTCGCCGATCTTGAACTTGCGTCCGGCTTGCGTACCGCTAATAGCAATCAAGCGCGCGGGGCCGGTATCCAGCACGCGGTCTTGAGTCGAGATATGGCGCGAACCACCCGTCAAGCGAGCTCCGCCCCGAAGTGTGGGGGTAGGTGCGAATAGCGGCGCCAGAATAGGCGCCTCGCATCTTCAGAGTAGCATGGCCCGTCGCAATACCCAGCACAACGCGGAACTGGCTAAAAATGCGAGCCGAACGCGGTGTTGTCTCGTTTTGAGCTGGGCATGGCGCGCTTGCCCATTAACGTCATTTTGATCGTCGTTAGTCGTCTTGCGCGCAGCGAAACCCAGCCACGAGCATGCGCCATTCTGGAGGATGATGAACCCGGTTCGACGCGCGCAAGCCGGCGCCTGGGTAGTTGAATGCCCCGCCGCGCAGGGCGCGCTCGCAGCGCGTCGGAATTGGATTGGAGCCCGTGTAGCCCTGGCGCTTTGCCTTGCGTAGCGCAGCC
>DATCFJ010000542.1:0-4553 GCA_036509605.1 Polyangiaceae bacterium
AGTGACACGCTTCGTGATGCCCGCAGGGGCGAATTCAGCGGCGCCCCGACCCCAAACAACTTTCCCTTAGTCGAAGAGAGAACCTAGTTATGAGCACCAAGCCCCGCGAACAAGCGTCCCCGATACTGATTGTCGGCTCGATGGCCTTCGATGATCTCGATCTGCCGAGCGGCAACGAGAACGACGTCGTCGGCGGTTCGGCCACTTACGCCGCGTACACTGCTGGCCTGTTTGCGCCGGTGCAAATCGTCGCCGTGGTTGGTGCCGATTTCCCAGAGGCAACACTGACTGAGCTCAGCAGCCGTGGGATCGACGTCTCGGGCGTCGAGCGTGCTGCCGGGAAGACGTTTCGCTGGGCAGGCCGCTACGCTGCCAATCTCGCAAGCCGCACCACGCTGGATACACAGCTCAACGTATTCGCAGATTTCCGCCCCAAGCTGCCGGCGGCATACGCTGCGACACCGTTCGTGATGCTGGGCAATATCCACCCGGCGCTGCAGCTCGAAGTGCTCGCCCAAGCCAAAAAGCCCCGCCTGGTAGCGGCCGACACCATGAACTTCTGGATCGAAGGCGAGCGCAAAGTGCTCGGCGAAGTGCTGTCCAAGATTGATCTTCTGATTATCAACGACGAGGAACTACGGCAGCTGGCCGAGGACCACAACGTCAAGCGTGCCGCCAAGACGGTGCTGGGCATGGGGCCGAAGCGGCTGGTCGTGAAGCGCGGCGAGTGCGGCGCGATGCTATTCGACGACCACGGCTGCTTCTTCGCCCCTGCCTACCCGCTCGAGAACGAGGTCGATCCAACCGGCGCTGGCGATAGCTTCGCGGGCGCGCTGATGGGCTACCTAGCCAACGTCGGCGAGCTCGACGCGGGCACCTTCCGGCGCGCGCTGATGATGGCCGGCTGCGTGGCGTCGTTCTGCGTCGAGGACGTCGGCACGCGCCGCACGTCGACGCTCACGCAGCAGGTCGTCACTGCGCGCCTCGAGGAGCTGCGCAGCTTGGTTCATTTCAGCTGAACGCGCGCTGAGCGGCGAACGAGCCGTTCAGGCGGCGACCGCGCCGCGTGCGCTCGGCACCTCGGCGCTCGGCGCCTCGCTGCGTGCCTCGGCGGTCACGATGCCGGTAGCCGGACCGTCGTGCAGGTTTCGCTCCTCCGAGATCAGCGCCAGGAGCTCCTTTTGGCTGAACAGGCCGGTCTCGAGCAAGACCCGCATGTACCCGTCGAGATAGCCGTGGGCCCGCGACAGCTTGGCGTAGGCCACGCCCTCGGTGCGTAGACGGAGCACGTCACGCAACATTCCGCGGAGATTTTCGAGCATTTCGGTCTTCGACGCGCTTGCCATGTGGATGACTCCCTTCACTGGCCAGCCCGTTCCGAGCTCGCCAATCGTGGACCTAGGGCTATCGAACTTCGGCAGGCACGGCCAAGTTGTCGACCGCGTTTTCCGGCACTATGATCTGAGGGTCCGACAGGAGGACCCGCAACCCGTGGGCCTCCATGACGCGACGCATCAGGAGCTAGCTATGAAGCTTTCCATGTTCAAGTCGAAGATCCATCGCGCCACGGTGACGCACGCGGACTTGGCTTACGAAGGCAGCGTGACCATCGACGCGGATTTGCTCGATGCCGCCGGAATCCTTCCGTACGAGGCGATCCATATTTGGAATGCGACGCAGGGCACGCGCCTCGTCACTTACGCGCTCGAGGGTCCGCGTGGCTCCGGTGCAATCTGCGTCAACGGCGCGGCCGCCCACCTGAATAAGCCCGGGGATCTGGTGATCCTGGCAACCTTCGCGGAGATGACCCCGGAAGAGGCTCGAGCGCATAAGCCGGTCGTCGTGCGTGTGGATCAGAAGAACCGTCAGCTGTCCGACCGAAGCGAAGAAAAGCCAGGCCCGGTGCTCAATTCGCTCGGTTTTTCTCAAGCGGCTCTGTAGAGGCCAGGCGGCTCGTTCGAGCCGGTGCAGTTACGGTTGAGCGCCAGGCGCGAGAAAGCTATACGCGGCCGCCGTTGCTTCCTTGGCGTTGCGCCTAGCATTCGACTAAAAGAGCCTCTTCGAACCGCACCGATGCCTGACGCGCCGAGCCCCCCCAACGCGGTCACCGCGCTCTCCGCGCTCCCGCACGTCGACGCGCTGGCAGAGTACGTGCGCTCGGTTGCGTTCGACGCTGCGGCCTCGCGCCGGACTGATTTTGCGTCGCGCTTTCACACGGCCCCGCCCTTGAGTGGCGGTACCGTGGAGGTGACCGCCGAGCAAGCCGACACCCCGCTCGGCAACGTGCGCGCGGTGCTCGAGCGCGGCATCGAAAACCCCGATGAGCAGAATCTGCTCGGAGCCTTGCTCGCTCTGGGAGTCGCGCGCGCCTTGCCGGACGCCACGGAGCAGCTGCAGGCGCAGACCTCGAACCTGGTCTGGCTGGCGGCGCACACGCCATGCAGCGCGCTCGAATTCTTGGACGACGCGCTGGGCGAACGGTCGGGCGTGATCTGGGAAGCGATCGCACGCATCGCTCGCGCACCGGGCTTGAGCTCGCCGGACTTCGGGAACACAGAGGCGCTGGTCGCGGCCGCCGCGCTGTGCCGCAGCGAGTCCGAGGTCGCTCACCGAGCGCGTTTGCACCTGGCGCAAAACGTCAACGACCCGGTGTTACGCGCGCTGCTTTCGGGCGGAGGTAGCCGCACCGAGCTCTCCGGAGAGCTGCACAGTGCGCCGCTCGGTCCCGTGCTGACAGCTGTCTTGGCGTTCACATTGCTCTTGTTCATCGGGCGCGGTTTGTCGCTCATTGCGCGGTTGGCGTTGGCCTATCGCCGCCCAGCCACGCTGCGCATCGGCCCCAATGGGCTCGAGCTCAGCCATCGCATCGAGCTGATGGGCCGCGTCTTGCGCGATCGAGCCACGCTGGTTCCGCTGGCCAATCTGTCGCGCGTAACACGTGAGGTTCGCTATGCGCGTATCGGCCTGTATGCCGGCCTGTGCGCGTTGGTGATCGGAACCTACTTTGGCGTCGGGCTGATCGTCGATGGCGTGCGCGTTCCGGGCGGCTCCCCTCCACTGCTCGGCATGGCGGTGACTTGCATCATCGTGGGCCTCGGTTTGGATTTTTTGCTCTCGACCGCCGCCGACAGCGCGCGCGGCAAATGCCGGATCGTGATCGTGCCGCTAACGGGGCACCGGCTGTGCGTCGGTTCGCTGGATCCGGTCAGTGCGGACGCCATGCTGACGAGCATCGCCGAGCACGCGCACGCCTGAGCGACACTACTGCCCGGCTGAGGGTGCGGCATTGGGGCTCGCGCGTCGCGTTGCGCGGTCGGCCAGAAATGCGCCCGCCATGTCGAGCGCGGTCGACAGCTGATCGGCCGTGACTTGGACTTCACCGTGAATCTTGTTGCCCTCGGAACCGAAGGAGACGTGTTCGATGAACTTGTGCGACGGCTGGCCGAGCAGCGAGCCCAAGAAGCCCAGGTTCAGCTGGGAGAGGGCGTTCGCGGTGCGTGTCAGGTAGGCCGCATCGTCTGTTGCCGTCGCGTCGTCCGCGTCCTCGGCTTCGATTTCGGCGGTCGCGCCGCCGTCGGCGGTTGGGGTGATGCGAACGCGCGCCCACTTGATCGACGGCGGGACTTTGATCGGTAACCCGATGAACGCACGCCACGGGGTTGCGAGGTAGATCATAGCCGCCTCGGGGCCAGGGCTGGGCACTAGTCGGATCATTTTGCCCGCCGCCAGCACGCCCTTGTATGCAGTCGGCGGCGCCACGACCACGGTCTGCGAATTCGCCAAAACGAAGCGCCGCTCGGCGCCGTCAGCGTGCGCGGTAGCCGCGGGGACACCGGCATCGAGCCACTCGCCCCCTGCTTGATCCGCCCGTACCAGCGCGTCGATCGCCGCGCGCATCCGTGTCGCCGGCAAGTGGTGTCGCAAGATGGCGACCACGTTGCTCGAGTCGCGTAGTTGCGAGCCAACCACGAGCATCTGATCAATATCGCGGATTGGATCGATCGCGGTCGGGCCGAAGAAATCACGCCACTGGTAGAGCGAGCGAAGCAACGGGCCGATGCGAGCGCCTAGCGGATTGTGCCTGATCTTCTCGGTGTAGATCGTGATGCGAACGTTCGCGTTGGGATCAGCAACTTGCTTCGCGCCCGCGACGAGTGTCGGCTCGCTGAGCGGGCGAGCGCCCGCATCGGGATTGGTTCCGCCGTCAGCGAGCGAGCCGCCGCCTACATCCTTGCTCTCAGCTCCGGCGTCCGCGCTGACACCGCCGGCATCGGCGACGCCAGCGTCCAGAGCGGCGTCCGCGGACTCGGCATCGGGCGCTGCATCTGCGGCGCCCGCGTCGACCGGCTTGATGGCGGGCTTGGCCTTCTTGATCGGCGTCGCCGCGGGATCCGCCGGGCCCGCGTTGTCGGGCGTGCTCGCTGAATCCGGATTCGGCGGCGTCGCTGGCGCCTGGTCTTCGACCAGGTCGACAGGGATCCCGGTGATCGGCGGAGAATCGACCACGTCAGCCGGCGGCGACCACAAGCTGAGCAAGCCCAGCAACGCCGCCC
>DATCFJ010000543.1:0-3294 GCA_036509605.1 Polyangiaceae bacterium
ACCAGCCAAGGCCATTGGCGCTCGAAGAAGCGCAGCCGCCTGGTGAGACCCGTTGCCGCCACTCAGAGCCCCCGATTGGGATCGACGACGACCCGCCCGGGGTCGACGCGAAACGCGGCCGCCACTGGACAAGCGGTAACGCACGCGTAGTCGTGGTGGCCGGCGCACAGATCGCATTTTACGGCGATGCGCTGCACTTTGGGGTCGAGCGCGTCCAGAGCCTCTTTGCGCGCGCGTTTACCGGCCAGAAAATCGAACAAGCTGGGAAAAAAACCGGGCTTTTCGTGAACCACTGGATGCATGCTGATGTTGCCGTACGGGCAACGCTCGGCGCACGCACCGCATCCGATGCAGTTGTCCTTGACGATCTGAATCTCGCCGCTGGGCAGGCGCACGATGCCGTTCACGCTGCACATCAGGCACGCCGGATCGCTGCAATGCCGGCAGGCGGTAGGGAACATGTACGTGTCGACTTGAATGCCTCGCAGCTGTAAGCGACTGTAGCCGTGGCGGCGCTCGCAAGCGTCAATGCAGTTGCCGCAGCTGGTGCAGCGTGTCTGGTCGATCACCAAGACCTCGCGACCACTGGCGAGCCCGGCTTCCATCAGCACACCTGCCGCGAGCGGTGCGCGAGTCTCCTCACCGAGCCGCATGCTGCGGGGCGGGGCGGACATGCGGCCCGCGTCGCTGCTGGCCGGAGGCGGAGGCAGGGAGCCCACGTCCAAGGTGCGGGCCAGTTGCTCGGCTTCGAACCCGCTTAGCAGCGGACCATAGGCCGCCGGATAGCGGCCAAGCACCTGACCGAGCAGCGCGCCCGGAATGCGGATCACTTCCGCGCGGCTCACCGCTTCCACCGTGTAGCGGTGCGCGGTGTCCCTGTGCAGTAGACCGAGCACGCCGAACACATTGCCTTCGCGGAAGTACGTGAGCACGAGCGGTCCGCTCGCGGCGTCGCGCCGCGCGCGCAAAAAGCCATTGCGAACCAGGTAAAAATCGCGCGGGGCGTCGCCGACGCTGAACAGCACCGAGCCGGCCGGCACGAGCACCAGCTCCGCGCCGCTGAGCAGCTCTTCGAGCGCGGCTTCGGGCAACGCACCGAGCCCGCGCGGTTGCTTCGCGTAGCTGAACAGCGCGCGCCGCGCGTACAGCGACTGCAAAGCGTCCCCGAAGTCCGGACACAGCTCCATCAGGCCGAGCACTGCCACTTTTGGCATCTCGAGCACGATGGAGCGTTCGCGTGCGGTTACGCCGAACGGCTCGGCGGCGTCAGCGAGCACGCCCATTTCGCCGAAGAATGCCCCTGGGCCAATGACCAGGATGTGAATCCGTTCGCCCTTCGGGCCGCGCGAGGTTTGCTCGAGCGAGCCGTCGAGAACGATGCACAGGCGCTCGTGAAACTCTCCCTCTTGGCACAAGTCTTCGCCCGGCACGAGCATGCGCAGGGTCGACTTGAGGATCAGTCGCCGCAACGCGGGGGCGTTGGCGCCCGCGAACAGCTCGAGGTGCGTCAGCTTTTCTGCCAAGCCGTCGAGCGAGATGCCCGACGGAAACGTCGTGGTGCGAGCCTGCAGGGAGAGTTGGAAATCAGCGACGCCGTTTTCGACCTTCAACTTGTTGAAAAGCACCATCTCTGCGCGGTTTAGGTCCGACGGACAGGCAGGCACGCATTGCTTGCATTGCGTGCAAGCCGTCACGAAGTCGGCCACGTGGCGGTGGTCGATCGTGGGCAGGAAGATGGCCGCGTTCAGCTCGCCGATCGTGACTGCCGTAGATTGCGTGATCGGGCAGGCGAGCAGGCAATCATTGCAGCCGATGCAGGCCATCGACTCGGCCTCGACGCGCAGGCGCAGCCTCTGCTCGGCGTCGTTCACGTGCCCTCCTCGAAGCGCAGCATTACCGTGCCGTTGAGTAGCAGCAAGTCACCGTGTTGGATCTCGCTGAATTCCGGGCCGATCGCTGAACCTGCCCGGAACGCGCGGCCGCCGCTCAGGTCGCGCACCCAGAACTTGCCGCCGTGCAGGCGCAGCTCCAGTTGCTCGGGCATTGCGCTAGCGAGCACCATTCCAGAGCGCGGATCGCTACCGATTGTCAGCTGCTCGCCGATGTTGGCTTGCCTGCCGGAGTCCGAGCCGGAGGTGATGTGGACGCGGCCACTCGGCCGCAAGCTGGCCAGCGCGTCCGTGCGAGCGGAGCTGCTGTAAAGTACGTCCAGCGCGCCAAAACGCAGCCAGTCGCCCTCGCTGAGGCCCAGCGCTTGTCCGGGCGCGAGCCGCGCTCCGCGCACGAAGGTGCCATTGTAGCTGCCGAGATCAGTGAGGCTGTGCAGCGCGCCGTTCGGGCGTAACTCGGCGTGCCGCGGGTTCACGCTCGGGTCGGTCAGGCGAATGCCACAGTCGGGGGAGCTACCGAGCACCACGGGGTTGGAGCCGAGCGCGAAGCTCAGCCCGAGCGCGCCTCCGGAGCGCACTTCGAGTCGCGGCCCAGCCAGGCTCTTGTGCTCGGGATCGAGCGTCACTTGGGGCAGTGCGCTGGAGCGAAACAAGAACTCGAGCTGGCCTAGGCGAACGCGGTCTCCGTCGCGCAAGGCGTGCGGTCCAAATAGGCATTGTCCGTTGACCCAAGTACCGCTGCTGCTGCCTAAATCCCGCACGTACAGGCCCTGGTCGTGGCGCACCAACTGGGCGTGATAAGCGCTGAGCGCCGGGTCTCGCAGCGGGATCTGACAGTCCGGTGACTGCCCCAAGTTGGTTATCGGTAGCGTGATTGGCCACACGCGGCCTTGGGCTTCGAGGCGAGCGTCCAAGGGCGCGAGGCTGCTGCGCGCTTCGGGCGCGGCTTCGGCGTGCAAACCAATCGACAACACTCTTGTTTGTCGCGGGCCGCTCGGGATTGCCGTGGTCATGCCGCTTTGTGGCGCTGCGAGCGCAGCAGACGACGACGACGCGATTGGCGTGGTGAACGACTGCGGCGCGCGCGCGGAAAGCACGCCGCTATGCAACGCCACCGTTCCGCCGCCCAGCTGGGAGGGCAGAGCGAGCGTGCCGTTGACCATCACGCTACTCAAGCTCACCATTTGCGTGCGCTTCAGCTTGGCCGCGGCGATTTGCGTCGTTTTCTGAGGAGCCACGGGCCGCTCGACTAGCCGCTTGCGCTCGAGCCAGGCCTCGACGTCGAAGCCCGTATCGAGCAGGCGATGTTTGATCTCGCTCACGTCTACCGCGGCGTCGATCAGGCGCTTCATGTTGCGGCCGATCGCCCGCACGCGCAGCGCGCGCTCACCGATCATCAGTGCGC
>DATCFJ010000544.1:0-10223 GCA_036509605.1 Polyangiaceae bacterium
TGCGGATGTTCGGCGATGTGCCAATCCAAGCTCGTCTCGACGTTCCACTCGTTGTGCTGCGCGAACTCCGTACCCATGAACATCAGCTGCTTGCCGGGGCGCGTGTACTGATAGGCCAAGAGCAAACGCACGTTGGCCAGCTTCTGCCAGAAGTCCCCCGGCATCTTCTCGATCAGCGAGCCTTTGCCGTGAACCACTTCGTCGTGCGAGATCGAATTGATGAAACGCTCGGTGTACTCGTACAGCATCGAGAACGTGAGCTGGTCGAGGTGGTACTTGCGATGCACGGGCTCCTTCGTGAAGAAGCCGAGCGTGTCGTGCATCCAGCCCATGTTCCACTTGAAGTCGAAGCCGAGGCCGCCTTCGGAGGGCGGGCGCGACACGCCGCCCCACGCGGTCGATTCCTCAGCGACCGTGAACGCGCCTGGACACTCTTCGTGGATGACGGCGTTCACGGAACGTAAAAACTCGATGGCTTCGATGTTCTCGCGCCCGCCGTACGGGTTCGGCAGCCACTCGCCCTCTTTGCGGCTGTAGTCGAGGTACAGCATCGAGGCCACGGCGTCGACGCGCAGGCCGTCGACGTGGAACTCTTGCAGCCAGTACAGCGCGTTCGCCGTCAGGAAGTTGCGCACCTCACTGCGACCGAAGTTGAAGATCAGCGTGCCCCAATCCGGGTGCTCGCCGCGGCGCGCGTCCTCGTGCTCGTACAGCGCAGTGCCGTCGAAGCGACGCAGCGAGAAATCGTCCTTCGGAAAGTGCGCCGGCACCCAGTCGATCAGCACGCCGATCCCTTGCTCGTGGCAATAGTCGACGAACCAGCGGAAGTCGTCCGGGGTGCCGTAGCGCGAGGTGGGCGCGAAGTAGCCAGTGACCTGGTAACCCCAGGACGGATAGAAGGCGTGCTCAGCAACCGGCATCAGCTCGAGATGAGTGAAGCCAAGCCGCTTCACGTGCTCGCACAAGCGCACGGCGAGCTCGCGATAGGTGAGCCAGCGATTGCCGTCCTCCGGCACGCGTGCCCAGGAGCCCAAGTGGCACTCGTAGATCACGACCGGTTCGCGCCCGATGTCGCCTTTGGCGCGGGCTCTTAGCCAGGCTTCGTCGTGCCAGGCGTAGGTGGAGCGGGCCACGCGCGACGCCGTCAGCGGCGGCGCTTCCATCTCGATAGCCCAGGGATCGGTCTTGATCCGCAGCAGGCCCTCTTTGGTCTTGATCTCGTACTTGTACAGCGTGCCCACGCCGATACCCGGCACGAACAGCTCCCAAACGCCGGTCGGCCCGAGCGAACGCATCGGCAAGAGCCGCCCGTCCCAATTATTGAATTCACCGACCACGCTCACGAGTTGCGCGTTGGGCGCCCAGACCGCGAACGCGGTGCCCGCGACGCCGTCTTGCACGCGCACGTGCGAGCCCAGAACAGTCCAAAGCTTGCGGTGCGTCCCCTCACCCATGAGGTGTAGATCGAGCTCACCCATGCTGGGCAGGAAGCGATACGGGTCTTCACGCTCCCAGGTCGACCCGTTGCCGAAGCCGAAGCGCAAGCGGTAGGCCAGCGGTGCCTTGGCTTCGGGCAGAAACACGGCGAACACTCCGCCGCCCAGGGCCAGCATCGGGCGCGTCTCGTTGCCGATCAGCAGTGAGCAGGCAATCGCGTCGGGGTGAAACGAACGCACCACCACGCCATTCTGCTCCCCCAAGCGCACCGGATGCGCGCCTAGGACCGCATGCGGGCTGAACGACCGGTCGTCGCGCAGCGCTTTCATCAATGCCGGGTCGCCCGTCAGAGCGGAGGCGGAAGGATCGGAGACAGCGGGCGGTACGGAAGAGAAGTTCATCAGGACACCACGTAGCAAAGCAGTACCAGCGAGTGGGGCGCAACATTGATACCACCACCCTTCGGAACACGGTGGGTTTGTTGGGCAGTGTTGATGACTTCTTGCCAGTGCCCGCTCACCGGTCCGGGGATGCCGGGCATGGTGAAGTGCCGAGCGCGATTGCTGGCATTGAGCAAGAGCAGCAGCGTTTGGCCGCGGTTCGGCCGGCCGCGCTCGTCGACGTCGTCGGAGGCGTCACCCGGGATCAGCATCCCGAGCAGGTGATTGCGCCCGTTGCTCCAGTCGTCGATCGTCATTTCCGCCCCGTCGGAGCGGAGCCACATCACGTCCTTGAAGCCCTTCTCGCTCACGGGATCACCGGCGAAGAAGCGGTGACGGCGGAAGACCGGATTGGACTTGGTGATGCGCAGAACTTCGCGCGTGAAATTCAGCAGATCGACCGCACGCTCATCGAGATCCCAGTTGATCCACGTGAGCGGGTTGTCTTGGCAGTACGCGTTGTTGTTGCCGTTCTGAGTGCGGCCGATCTCGTCGCCGTGGGAAATCATCGGCACGCCTTGTGAGAACGCCAAGGTCGCGAGCAGGTTCTTTTTCATCCGATCACGCAGACGCGTGACTTGCTGTGCTTTGGTTTCGCCTTCGGCGCCCCAGTTGCGACTCCAGTTGTCGTTTGCGCCGTCGCGATTATCCTCTGCGTTGGCCTCGTTGTGCTTCTGCTCGTAGCTGACCAAGTCGTGAAGCGAGTAGCCGTCGTGGCATGTCACGAAGTTGATGCTCGCGTACGGGCCGCGATCGCTACCCTGGAAGATGTCACTGGAGCCCGAGAGCCGCGAGGCGAGCTCCGGCACTTGGCCCTCGTCGCCCCGCCAAAAACGTCGAATACAGTCGCGATAACGACCATTCCACTCCGCCCAGCCAGGCGGAAAGGCGCCCAAGCGGTAGCCCCCTGGACCCACGTCCCAAGGCTCCGCGATCAGCTTCACACGACACAGAATCGGATCCTGCTGCACCAGCGCTAGAAAGCGCGAGAAACCATCGAACTCGTACGGGTCGCGCGCGAGCGTGGGCGCCAAGTCGAAGCGAAAGCCGTCCACATGCATCTCGGTCACCCAGTAACGCAGGCTGTCCAAGATCAACTGCAGCGAGCGCGGGTGCAGCACGTTGATGCTGTTGCCGCAGCCCGTGAAGTCCACATGATGGCGCGCCTCGTGTGGGACCAAGCGGTAGTACGCGGGATTGTCGAAACCGCGGAAGGACAGCGTCGGGCCGAGCTGGTTGCCTTCGCCAGTGTGGTTGTAGACGACGTCCAGGATGACTTCGATACCGGCGCGGTGAAAGGTCTTCACCATCGTCTTGAACTCGTGCACCTGCTCGCCCATGAAGCCAGTCGCAAACGCTGGATCAGGCGCAAAGAACCCTATCGTGTTGTAGCCCCAATAGTTCGACAGACCGAGCTCTTCGAGCCTGCGCTCGCTGACGGCCTGATGAATCGGGAGCAGCTCGACCGCCGTGACGCCTAATGAACGCAGGTGATCGAGGATCGGGTCGGAGACCATACCTAGATAAGTGCCGCGTAAATTGCCGGGCACGTCCGGGTGCAGCTTGGTCATGCCGCGCACGTGGCATTCGTAGATCAGCGTGCGGCTCCAAGGCACGTTCGGCGGGCGGTCGTCGCCCCAAGAGAACGCGCTCTCGATCACCAAGCTCTTGGGCACGACGCCGGCGCTGTCGCGCTCGTCGAACGTTAGATCTAGATTCGCGTCGGTCAGCGTGTAACCGAAGACTTCGTCCGGGCAGGTGATCTTTCCAGCGATGGCTTTCGCGTACGGGTCGATCAAGAGCTTGTACGGGTTGTAACGCTGCCCCTGCTCGGGCGCGTACGGCCCTGAAACGCGATACCCGTACAGCTGCCCGGGTCGCGCGTCGGGCAAATACACGTGCCAGACGCGGTTCGTGCGCTGCAGCATCGGAATGCGAATCGACTCTTTACTCGCGTTCGCCGTATCGAACAGGCACAGCTCGACACTGGTTGCTTGCCCGGAATAGACAGCAAAGTTGACGCCTTCGCCGTCCCACGTGGCGCCCAATGGGTGCGCCGAGCCTGGCCGAGTGCGCATGCTTCAGCCCTGCCCCAGCGCGATCACGAATGCCTCGAAACTTTGAAAACGTGACCGACGCGCTCTGTTGGATCGAGCCGCACGTAGTTCCTTGCGCCGCGCCAAGTGTAGCGTGCGCCAGTGAGCAGGTCCGCCATCTCGTACGCTTCGTTCGCACCGATACCGAGCTCGTCCAGGGGTACATCGACCATGGTCTCGTGCATGCTGTGCGGATCGAGGTTCACGATCACGATCACATCGCTACCTGGCGCTGACTTTTTGTAGGCCAGAATTCTGTCGTAGTCCGTCTTGAGAAAGCTCAAATTCGTCAGCGCGTGAAAGGCAGGCTGCTCGCGGCGTATGCGATTGAGCCTGGAGATATCCTGCTTGATGTTTCCGGGAGCGTTCCAATCGCGCACCCGGATCTGGTATTTCTCCGAGTCCAGGTACTCCTCGCTGCCGTGGTGGACGGGTACGTTTTCACACAGCTCGTAACCGCTATAGATGCCGTAGATCGGCGACAGCGTCGCGGCGAGCAACAGCCGCAACCGAAATGCCGGCCGCCCGCCCGTTTGTAAGAACTCGTGCAGAATATCAGGGGTATTGGCGAAGAAATTCGGGCGGTAGTACTCGGCCATCTCCGTCCGGGTGAGCTCGTCCAGGTAGTCTTTGAGCTCCCAGGCCGAGTTTTTCCAGGTGAAATACGTGTAGCTCTGCGTGAACCCGAGCTTCCCGAGACTCTTCATGCGATTCGGTCGCGTAAAGGATTCGGAGAGAAAAATGGTCTCCGGATGCGACGCCTGCACCTCACGAATGCACCACTCCCAAAACGAGAGCGGTTTCGTGTGCGGATTATCGACGCGGAAGATCTTCACGCCACGCGCGACCCAAAACAGAATCGCATCACGACAGGCGTTCCACAGCCCTTGTCGATCTTTGCACCAGAAGTTGATCGGATAAATGTCCTCGTACTTCTTGGGCGGATTTTCGGCGTAGCGGATACTGCCGTCGGGGCGGATGAAGAACCACTCCGGATGCTCTTTCACCCAGGGGTGATCGGGCGAGCACTGCAACGCGAAATCGAGCGCGATTTCCAAACCGAAGTCGCGCGCCGAGGCCACCAAGACGTCGAAATCCGCTAGCGTGCCGAGGGCAGGGTGAACGGCAGTGTGACCGCCCTCCTTGGCGCCAATCGCCCACGGGCTACCGACATCACCCGGGACACAGGTAGGCGAATTGTTGCGGCCCTTGCGGTGCGTGATGCCGATCGGATGCACGGGCGGCAAGTAGATGACGTCGAAGCCGAGCGCAGCGATTTCGGGGAGGCGCTTTGCAGTGTCGGCGAACGTACCGTGCTTGTTCGGATCCGTGCCCTGGGAGCGCGGAAATAGCTCGTACCAGGCAGAAAAACAGGCCTCGGCACGATCCACATACAACTCCAGTGGGCGCTCCAAGCGCGACGCTTCCTCCGCAAGCAGCGGCACGTGCACGAGCTCGAACACGTCCTCCGCAAAGGCAACCTTGAGTCGCTCGTCCAGCGCCAGCAACGGATTGGCCAAGCGTTTGGCCGCGTCGCCGACCACACGCTGAGCCTGACCGGACAGCTTCTCCCCCAAACGCGCCAGAAGCGCGGCTCCTTCGAGCAACTCGGGGCGCACGTCTTGGCCGGCGTTCAAACGCTTCCCTAAATCGGAACGCCAAGTTCCGAAACGGTCGGGCCATGCCTCCACGTCGTATTGCCAGAGACCGATCTGATCCGCCTTGAAGGAGCCGTGCCAGCGATCGGCGTCGAAGCGGTAACTGAACGGGGCTACTCGTGATGTCGCTTCCCCCGGGCGACGATACAGGATGCGAGCGGCAATCAAGTCGTGCCCGTCCTTGAAGATGTCGGCGCCGACTTCGATCACGCTGCCGATCACGCGCTTGATTGGATATCGCCCTGCGTCGAGCTTGGGGGATACATTTTCGATTACCAGTTGCGGCGCGTTGGCGATGGTCAGGGTCATCTTGCGGGCTCGGGTTTTAACTTAATTTGGCGTTCAACTGGCGGTGTTTTGGGATGCTCGGCAGGTCGCCGGTGCGACTTGCTCTAATGGTCAACGCATCGCACCCTCTAGGGATGCAGACTCGCGAGCAGTCGGCCCCTTTTCCACACACGCTCCTACTCGGCAATTTCTATGGGGGGAAGCCACGGCGCAGCTCGGGAGCCCAGTTCGAGCGCAGGAATCCGGCCAATCACCACGACCTGGTAAGCCTCGCTCCGGAGACCACCGCGGAGGAGGTGCGCGCGGCCTGCGTCGCCGCGCGTGCTGCGGCACAGGCCTGGGCACGCACGCCAGCACCGCAACGCGCCGAGGTGCTCGGTCGCTTGGTGTTCATCTTGACGCAAGACAAAGAGCAGCTGGCGCGCTTCGTGGCTCGTGAGATCGGCAAGCCACTGCGTGAGGCGCGCGGCAGCGTGCAGGAGGCGATCGACACGGCCGTGTTCTTTCAGAGCGAAGGGCGACGCTTATACGGCCAAACCGTGCCGAGCGAGCTCGCCGACAAGGAGCTCTTCACCTATCGCAGGCCGCTCGGCGTCGTAGGCGTGATCACCGCCGGCAACTTCCCGCTCGCGGTGCCGTCGTGGAAGATCATCCCGGCCATCCTGTGCGGCAACGCAGTGGTCTGGAAGCCGTCGGACGACGCGCCCGGCTGCGCCGCATTGTTCTTCCGTGCTTGGCAACGCGCGGGACTACCGCCAGGCGTGCTGAGCATCGTGCATGGTCCAGGCAAAGACTCCGCGGGACAGTTTCTGATCGAGCAAGTCGACTCCGGATTGTTGAACAAGATTTCGTTCACCGGCTCGACCGCCGTGGGTCGTAAGATCGGTGAGATCTGCGGGCGTAATCTGCAGCAGCCGTCGCTCGAGCTCGGCGGCAAAAATCCGCTGGTTATCCTGGCGGACGCGGATCTAGATCTAGCAGTGGACGGCGCGCTTTGGGCCGCGTTCGGCACCGCTGGCCAACGTTGCACCAGCGCAGGCAACCTGATCGTCGATCGGCGCGCAATGCCCTTGGTCAAGGAAAAGCTCGTGCGCCGGGCGCGAGCCCTGCGCATCGGCGACCCGTCGAGCCCGGACGTCGACTACGGTCCGATGATCAATCAGCGATTTATGGACGCCTTTGTCGCGCAGCGCGAGACGGGCCTCGACGAAGGCGCCGAGCTGCTGCTCGACGGGCGACGGATCCTGGCGCAGGACGAGCTCGAAGGCTTCTCTGGTGACGCTCGCCTGGGCCTGTATGCGAGCCCCAGAATCTTCGACAAGGTGACGATGAACATGCGCATCGCACAGGAAGAGTGCTTCGGACCTACGATCAACTTGGTAGAGGTCGATGGCTTCGAGCAAGCGTTGTCCGCGGCCAACGCCACACCGTACGGCCTCTCCAGCGCCATCTATACGCGCGACGCACACGCCATGCTGCGCTTCAAGGAAGAGATCTCCGCCGGCATGACCAGCATCAACAATTCGACCACCGGCGCCGAGGCGCATCTGCCATTCGGCGGTAACGGCTGGTCCGGCAACGGTACACGCGAGAGCGGTATCTGGGTGCTCGACGCGTACACTCGCTGGCAAGCGGTGAACGTCGACTTGTCCGGCAAGCTCCAAAAGGCGCAAATCGACAACGCACCAGCAACGCTGCCCGAGGCCCTTGACCTCGAACCGCTTCTGCCCGCGCGGCGCTGAGCCCTACTTGCCTGCGTCGGGCGCGTCGTCGTCGTGAACGCGGCGCGGTTCGTCGTCGGGGATCGCCCAAGCAGGCTTGACCCAGCCGGCATCCGGGGCGGTAACCGGCGCGACTTCCGCCGCTGAGCTCCCCGGCTTCGCTGCCGGCATGCTCGAAGCACCGGCGCGCCCGCTGGCGACCGGTTTTGCCGAGGCCGTCGCGGATGGAGCGGCCTCTTCGTGAGCCGTTACGCTGCTGTGCTCTGGCTTCACGTGCACGTGCGGAGCACTGGCCTCGTGCGCGGGAGGCACGGCTTTCGGCAGCGGACGCAAATGCGGGTCGGTCCGGCGCATGAATACGAGCCCGGCGGCCAGCCCAATCGCCAAGGCGGTGCCCGCAACCCAGAACACCAGTGCCGCGCCGGTACGCTTCGGAGGCGGCACCGACTTCGCGTTAGCGAGCATTTCGGCAATCACGGCGTTGTCGGCGCGCAGACCGCGCGGCACGCCAGTGCGCGAAGACGTCGGTCCGTCCGTGGTCGCGGCGACAGTCGCCGCGTGTTGATCTGGCATGCTGCCGCTGTTTAGCCGAACCCGCGAAGCAGACTCCGACAACGTGGAGGCCGCGGAGTCGGGCGACTGCGAATCAACGCGCGTGCGAGCTTGAGAGTTCGGCGCGTCTTCGCCAACGGTCACCGAGACCTCGGGCGACGTCCACTGCAGGTCGCGTGTTTCGCCGCCCAGCACTTCACGCAGCGAATCAGTGAGCTCCCTCGCCGACTGGAAACGCGCGTCCGGATCACGGGCAACGGCGCGCGCGAACCAAGCGTCGAAGCCGATCGGCACCGAGCCAGTTTCAGACGGGATGGGGATGTCGCGAATGCAGATCTGCAGCACCAAATCCCCAAGGCCATCGCTGTAGAACGGACGGCGCCCAGTCAGGCACTCGAACGCGATCACGCCGAGCGACCACAAGTCAGAACGGTGATCGACGGTCTTGTTGCCCTGCGCTTGCTCCGGGCTCATGTAGTACGGCGTCCCGAGAATGGATCCGGTGCGAGTGCGCGTGCCCTGCTCGCCGCCGAGCGCGGCGGTCTGCACCTTTGCGACGCCGAAATCGAGCACTTTTGCGATCTCTTCGTCCTCGTTACGAATCAGAAATACGTTCTCGGGCTTCAGATCCCGATGCACGATGCCGGCTTCGTGCGCGCGGCCCACGGCTCGCCCGATATGCGTGATGATGCGCGCCGTGTCGCCCGAGGGCAGGCGACCCAAGCGGCGCAGGCGCTGCGCCAAATTCTCGCCGTCCAGCAGCTCCATGACGATGAACGGCAGCTTGTCGTCCACGCCGTAATCGAGGATCTGCACTACGTGCGGGCTGCGCAGCGTCGCCGCCGATTGCGCCTCCCGCATGAAACGCCCCAGCGTCTCTTCGTCAGGAACGGCCTCCCGGTCGATCAGCTTGACGGCAACCGGAGCCGCCAACACCAGATGCTGGGCGCGCCAAATGGAGCCCATACCGCCGGCACCCAGCCGTTCGTCCAGCCGGTAGCGACCGACGAGCACGCGATCGCGAAGCAAGGCCGGGTCAACCATTTAGGGAGCGCAAGCACCATAGCGCTTGCCGGCGATCGGCGCACCACTTTCGAGCCGGTCACACACGGAGCCGGTGTAGTCTCTGCGGCATGCCGGCCGAGATCCATGATTCGAGTCAGCTCGCGAATATCGCGGCACAACGCATTGCTTCGGTGATGGTCGAAGCAATTGCCCGAGAAGGCAGGGTTTCCGTGGCACTCGCTGGTGGAACCACGCCTCGCGCAGCCTATGAAGCGCTGGCCAAAATTCCGGGAATAAACTGGGGCCGGGTGGACGTTTACTTTGGCGACGAGCGGGCCGTCCCGCCAACCGATCCGGACAGCAACTATCAGATGGCGCAAGCCGCGCTGTTCAGCCGCGTTGCGCTCTCGCCCTCGAATATTCACCGCATTCACGGCGAGCAGGCGGATCACGATGCCGCCGCGCGAGCCTACGAGGCGATCCTTCCGGAGCGCATTTCGATTGTGATTTTGGGGATCGGCGAAGATGGCCATACAGCTTCGCTATTTCCGGGCAGCCCAGCGTTGAACGAGCGAAAGCGCCGAGTCTTGCCGGTGATCGGCCCGAAGCCGCCACCGCAACGTTTGAGCATTACTCCGCCGGTGCTCGAAAGCGCCGGCCAGTGCATCGTGCTCGCCACGGGCGCCGGAAAAGCAGACGCAGTCGCGCGCGCGCTGTGCGGCCCGCTCGACATCATGAGCACGCCGTCTTGCTTGGCGCGCGGCGGCCTGTGGCTGCTCGACCACGCAGCTGCCGCACGCCTCGACAGCTAAACGCCGAAGCTCTTCGCCAGACGCAGCACCGCGTCCGGCGTCGCCGCGCCGTCGAGTAGCTGTGGCAACACGCGAAGCGGCGCGCCGATTTGACTCAGGCGCTGCAAGCTCTGCTCTTGGATCCGTTCGCGACGCGCGCGCCGAGCGGCGCTGTCCAACACCGCGCCTGCGGGGCTCGCCGCGACGCGCGCGCCGAGCCCCGCGAGCTCGCTCG
>DATCFJ010000545.1:0-3938 GCA_036509605.1 Polyangiaceae bacterium
CGAGCCGCAGTGAACGGAGCCGCAGCGGGCCGACTACGTTGGGGCCGTGTACGCCAGCGGTTTCTGTGACAGAAGCAAGCGAGTTGATCACGTTCACGATCAGCGCGCCGCCGAGCGTCCAGCCGACAATCACCTCGAGCAATTGCAGCTCGAGCAGGCCTTGAGCTGCATCGGGCAGTAGCCAGAGCGTCACGGCATATAGCGACAGCCACTCCAGCGTTCGATGAAAGCCGAGCAGGAAGCGTAGCGCTCGGCGCAACGCGCTCGGCGCAGCTCGTTGCTCGCGGCGATCGGTCTCGGCGAGGCGCAGCTCCGCCAAGCTCAGCCAAGCCGAGCTCCGGCGTCGCAACCAAATGAATGCCACGAGCGCGGCCAGCCACGGAACCGCCACGGCTGCGACGCCCCAGCTAGAAACTCCGGCGATCCCCCGGCGACTGCGTAAATCACGGAGCCAAACGTCCGCGACATACCGGTGATAGCGCAAGATCAACAGCAACTGGCGAGCTTCGGAGCTTGCTTGGTCGAAGCCCGCGCTCGTAAAGCCGGTAATGGCCGCTTGCTTGCCCGAGGACAAGTGGGACAAGAGCGCAAGGCGCCCGCGGTTTAGGGAGTCAATCTCGGTGAGCAGAGTCGCGGCACGCTCGCTTCGCAACGCGTGCTCTTCTTTTTGTGCGCTCGCGATCAGCTGTTTTACCTCGACGCGACGCTGCCTCACGCGAGCCGTGGACACGTCGGGGGGGACGTCGGTCAGCGGATCGGCGCCGAGATCCGGCACTTGCGAGGCTGACGAATCTAGCTCGTCCAGAGCGTCGTCCAAGCCGTCCCGCGAGACGCGCAGTGTTTTTCGAATTGCGTCGTAGGTGTCGTCTGCAGCCTGCGCAGAGCCTGTCTTGGCGTCGCTGACGCGTCGTTGCCAACCGAGCAGGCTCTCCTTGCGAGACGCCAGCGCGACCCGCACGTCCTTGAACTGATCCTGCGTAGCCCGAACAGCCCGCTCCACGTCGATCAACCGCGCCAACTCGTTGGCGATCAAGCGCTCTGCGTCGGACCGAGCCGTCTGCGCGGCCTGCAGTGCTTTCTGACGTTCCTCGTCCGACTCGCGGGCGCGACGCTCTTCGTCCGTTTCCTTGGGCTTGGAAGCCTCGACGCGTGCGGCCTGCGTGGCCAGCAGGGCCGTTCGCTGCTCCGCCGAAAGGGAATAGAAGTCGGAGCGCGCGCGGTCAAGCGCTTCGCGCGCTCGCCAGAGTTGCGGATCCAGTGTCTGGATAGCCGAACGAACGGCGCTCGCAGACGGCGCTGGTGCCGCTCTGGTTGCATGTCGCGGAGTCCCTGCGTCTTCATCGACGCTAGCCAACAGCGCGCGCAGCCTCACGGCCTCGACGTGAATTGACGGCTCATCGCTCAGAGCGACGTCGAACAAGCTCTGCGGCTCAATGCCCACCGCGAGTGTTCCGCCGATAAGCGCGCGAATCTCGGTAGTCCGCGGGTCCTCGTCCGAGGCGCTCATGACGCCAGCGTCCGCTGAACTGCCACTGCCCGCGTCTGTCCCCGCGACCGGCTCGCGTGCAACCGCGCCAACGCAGAGCAGAGCAATGACGGCCGTTATCCTGGACCTCCAGACTCTCTTCATCAGGAAGCTCAGCATTATTAAGGCGACCCTAGTGCTGAGGCCGAGGGGCGGCAAGCAAGACGACAGCGCGTCTGTGCTCGAAAAAGCGTGACCATTTGTGCATCTAACTCAGCTGGGGCGAGCCCCTGTGTTAGATGCTGAGGCTTGTCGGCTCGAATTCCTCAGGTGCACCTCCCGCGCTCGATCGCCAAGCCGGTCAACGGAGCGCCCCATGCATCTTGAGCTCGTGGTCGTTCTGCTCTTCGCGATTGCCACAGGCGTCGCGCTCGTGGCGCGTTGGCTGAAGGTGCCTTACACGACCGCGCTGGTTGCGGCCGGTTTGATCATCGGAGCCGGCAGGTGGGTGCCAGCGCCGCATTTGAGTAAGGATCTACTGTTCGCAGTCTTCTTGCCAGGCTTGCTGTTCGAAGCGGCATTCCACTTGGATGCGAAGCAGTTCTGGGCAAACAGGCTGGCCATTTGCGGCTTGGCCGTGCCCGGTGTCGTGGCGGCGATCTGCGTCACGGCATTCGTCCTGCTGCCGATCGTGGCTGGGCTACGCCTAGAGCACGATTTCAAGTTGATCGACGGCTTGGTCTTCGGCGGCATCGTCGCTGCCACCGATCCGATCGCGGTAGTTGCGCTGTTCAAGAGCCTCGGCACGCCCAAGCGGCTCGGCGTCCTCGTCGAAGGCGAGAGCCTGCTCAACGACGGAACCGCAATTGTGTTGTTTGGAATGATACTGACATTCGCGGCGGGTTCGAAAGTTACCGTCCCGGGTGTGGCGATCGACTTCGTGCGCACCTGTGGGCTGGGCGTGCTGATGGGCTCGCTTATAGGCTACGGCGGGAGCAAAATCATTCGTCTGGTCGACGACCCAATGATCGAAATCACGACCACCGTGGTCGTTGCATGGGGATCCTTTGCGCTGGCTGAGGAGATCCACGCGTCGGGCGTGCTGGCCACCGTTAGCGCGGGTCTGATCTGCGGCAACTACGGCGCACGCACGGGCATGTCGCCAACAACCAAGATCGCCGTGGCCAGCTTCTGGGGGTATCTGGCATTTGCCCTCAATTCATTGGTTTTCCTGCTGATCGGCTTCGAGATTGATCTGCACGGAGTGCTGGCTTCGTGGCCCACGGTACTTCTTGCTTGGTGTGCGATGACCGTCGGGCGCGGGCTTGTCGTCGCCGTCGTAACGCTACTTCTTCGTCGATCTAAGGAGCGCCTGCCCAAGTGGTGGGGGACCATCATGTGCTGGGGGGGAATTCGCGGCGGCCTCAGCATGGTGCTGGTCTTGGGTTTACCGGTCCCGTTTCCCCATCGTCAATTCATGATCAACGTCGTGTTCGGCGTCGTCGTCGTGTCGATCTTGGTTCAAGGCGGAACAATGGCTCCGCTCTTGAAGCGCCTCGGAATCGTCTCAGAGCGCGCCGAAGCCGCACGCTACCAGCTGGCCCGCGCGGACGGGGTAGCCGCTCGCGCTGGGCTCGAAGAGTTGGAGATGCTCGTGCGCACCCAAAAGCTCGAAGCGGCCCTGATCACCGAGCTTCGCGACCAGTACGCGCAACGGATTGCCGACTCCGATTCGCAGATCCGCGACGTCCACTTGACCGATTCCGCGCTCCAACACGAAGAAGAAGTGCGGATCCGTCGGCATCTGACGATCGTAGAGAAAGAGCGCGTGCTGCGCGCCATTCACGAAGGGCTGTCCAGCACCGACGCTGCCGCCGCACTGCTAGCAACGCTCGATGCGCGCCTCGTCCAGCTTGACGGCACCGACGTCGACTGACCGCAGATCCGAGCCGCCCCCAAACCTCGGCTCGGCGTGCAATCGCGCTAGCCGACCTTCAACTCGTTATCGACGGACACGGCCCCGGCCTCGAACGCGCTCTCGCTGGCGGCATGGCGTTCGCGGAACGTTTGGACCGTGCCCGTCAACGTGACCTTTCCACCGGACACGACTACGTGCACGTCCTGCGGACGCACGAACGGGCTCCAACTGAACTCGGCGTTGATGCGATCCTGAATTTTCGAATCTGCTTCGAGCGGCCGTGGACTGACGACGTACCAGGCTTCGACATAGGGCGTGAACGGGTCGAGATAAGCCGCATAGACGTAAGGTACGGCCGGGTCTAGCACCTGCAGCCGATCGTCAACGTTGGTCACGCCCGCCAAGCGGCTGGCGACGTCGAATGCCTCCGCGCTCTCGAAGTAAGTGCCGACGTTGCCGCTCAGAGTGACTTGCCCGCCCTTCACCGTCACGAATACATCGTGAGCTTCTACGATTGGGTCGAAGATTAGCGCGTCCTTCACCCGGCTCTCGAGC
>DATCFJ010000546.1:0-15950 GCA_036509605.1 Polyangiaceae bacterium
CTCGGGTCGAGCTCGGTGCGCCGCAGCACCGCGCGCAGGCGAGCGAGGAGCTCGCGCGGGCTGAAGGGCTTACCGAGGTAGTCGTCCGCGCCTAGCTCGAGGCCAACCACGCGATCCGTTTCGTCCCCCTTGGCGGTCAGCATGATCACCGGCAGGTGGCTCTTTTCTCGGATCTTCTTCAGCACCGACAGGCCGTCCATGCCGGGCATCATGACGTCCAACAGGACTGCGTCGAAGCCGCCCGACTCGAGCACCGACAAGCCGAGCAGGCCATTGGACGCATGGCTGGAACGCACGCCGTTTTGCGTGAGGTAGCTGTCCAGCACTTCGAAGAGCCGGACGTCGTCGTCGATGACCAACACGTGAAGCGTCATGAGCGGGGAGGCGGACCGTATCACTGTCCGCCCAGCCCTGTCAGGCGCGTCCAATAAGCCGCCGCTCACGGCATGTTTTCGCTGTGTGGCCCATGACTGTGCGCGCGCTCGGCAGCGCGCGTGCAGACATCAGCAACGTGGTCCTCGAACGCCCGCTGCCGCTGCACACCGCGGTGGCAGCCGTACAGGCTCGAGGCGAAACCGGCGACCGCGCCGATCGCAAGAACGAACATCAATGCTTTGCGTTTCATGTGCAAGGATTCCTTTCTTCAGCGGAAGGGTCCGTAGCCGCGACCGAACGGCCCAGACTCGATGATGGCAGCGAGGATCTTGCGTTGCCGTTGATCCAAAGTTTCGTGAACCTTGGCGAACGCATCGAGCGCGCTATTGCGAGCTCGGTCGATGACCGCGTCGTGGCGATCGAAGATGGCGGAGGCAGCAGCGCGGTCGAGCGTTTCGGAGCGGACCGCCTGAGCGACGTCCGCCCGTGTGCCGCGGAACTCGCGCTTCGCGTCGTGGACTTCGTCCAGCAGCGTGTCGACGGCCTCGCGGATCACCTTTTCTTGACCGGGTGTGGTGTCGAGGCGATCCAGCAGGCGGTTCAGGACGAAGCGCCCACGGCCGGAACGAAACCCGCGCGCAGGGCCGCCGCAATGGTGGTCGCCCTGCCAGCCATGACCGTGGTGGTGGCGCCTTGCGAACGTCGCGGTGAGGCCCAGCAAACAAGCAGTTCCAAACAGAAATCCAAACATTTTTCAGCTCCTTCAAGAGTCAATCTGGGAGCGCTCTGTGAAGGAATTCGGCGGGCTAGGGTTAAGAAGCGTTAATCCGACCCCCTCGACGCAGGGTCCCGGCCAGCAGCGCCAGCGCAATTTGAGCTATGCTGAGTGGGTCCGGCGCAGAGGGCTTCCATGGGCGACGAGCACGGAACAGCCAACGAAAGCGAGAACCTAGCGGCGATCGGCAGCGAGCCGCCCGTCGTATTACCGAGGCCGGTCGCACAGCCGCCGCGCCCCGTGTCGCTGCCACCGCGACCGAACGGAGGTACGAGCGTGGTTCCGTCGCGACCCGCCGGAACGCCTCCGCCGCCTCCGAACCGGAGCGCCATGCCTTTGTCGCGGCCAAGCCAGCAGCCTCCGCCCGCGCCCGCGCGCCCGAGTCCTTCGCTCACCCCCTTTGCACCGTCCAGCATTCCGCGCCCCCCGCCGCCGAGCATGCGACCCGCAACGCCGAGCTCGGCCCCCGCAGCGCCGAGTGCGGTGCAGGCCTCCCTGAGCGTGCGTCCGACGCCACCCGTCAACCCGACGGTGCCTTCGCTTGGAGTGACGCAAGGCTCGGCGCTGCGCTCGGATGCGCTACGAATTCAGGCGCTGCTGGCTGATCTGGTGAGCGTGCGTCAGGAGCTGACCGAGAAGGCAAATGAGCTGCGCAAGGCGGTCAGCGAACGCAACACGCTGCGCGCGCGTCTGACCCGCGCCGAAAACAACGCGCGTGAGTTGTCGTCCGCCGCTCGCGCCGAAGCACAGCTCCGCCTCGAGTTCGTCGATGCGCACGCGACGAGCAGCGCCACCCTGCGCTCCCGCATCGCTGAGCTAGAGGCGGCTCTGCAGGACCAGCGCGAGGCTCTGGCCGATCCCCGTCGCGCGGAGCAGGTCGGCTTGCGCCGGATCCGGGGCATCGGGCCGGCCTACGAGCGCGCTTTGCTCGCGCTCGGGATCACCAGCATTCCGCAGATTGCGGCCCTTTCCCCCCAGGACATCGAACGCATCGCCCCGCTGATCAAAGCCCGGGCGGATCGCATTTTGCGCGACGACTGGGTTGGCCAAGCCCGAGCACTCATTACCGCCGAGTAACCGGACTATTTCCCGAAAGAATCGCGGCTTTCCGGGCCACGGTGATTGATGCGGAGCCTGAGTCGATCCTTAAATGTCGCGAATTTTCGCCGTTTGACCAGGGTGTCCGTGAAGATGCAAGAAGCCTCTGAGCACGATAGCGGCGCAGTCGCCGACGTCTTGGGCTCGCAACGCCAGACCAAGAAGGTGCTGTCGAGCCTGCGACTGAAAGTCGCCTTCATGACCTTCGTGAGTGCGCTCGTGATCGGCCTGTGCGGGATGATCGTCGTGCTGGTTTCCCACATCTTCAGCGCGCTAACACCAGCCATTCGCGCGGACCTTGAGTGGAAGGCACAACGCGGCGCCGCGGAGCTGGCGCAGGCGGCACAGTACGGCTTGGTGCTCGCGGACGAACGCGAGATCCGCGCGGCCTTCCGCGACTACGACAACGACTCGGATATCCTGGCCATCGTCGCCACTGACAAGACGGGGCAAACCCTAGCCACGCTAGGCAAAGTGCCAGGGGACCTGAGTCAGGTCTTTACTCGCCCTGTAGGCGTAGTCAGCGAGCGTGGGAAGTACTTCGCTTCTTGGGCGGACTCGGTGATTGAGGGCAGCTCGGTGGGGCGCATCACGGTATTCGTGTCGACCGCGCGCATCGAGTCCGGCGCGCGACTCGAGAGCGAGATTTTTTGGACAGCGGGCATCGGCTGCGGCCTCGGTCTGCTGGCGAGCGCAGTGTTCGTCGGTTTCTACGTCGGTCCTTTGATCCGTGTCACCGAGACAGCCTTCGAACGCCTGGAGAAAACTACGCGCGCGGCCCTCGAAGCCGTGCGCCTGAAGAGCGAGTTTCTGGCCAATATGAGCCACGAAATCCGCACACCGATGAACGGCGTGCTCGGTATGCTGGAGCTGCTCCGCAAAACCACGCTCGACACCAAGCAAAAGCGCTACGCCGAAACCCTGAGCACGTCCGCCAACGCGCTGATGACCGTGCTGAACGACATCTTGGACTTCTCCAAGATCGAAGCCGGCAAGGTCCTACTGCGTCTGGCTCCGTGCGAGCCCCGCTCGCTGCTCGAGGAAGTTGCCGAGCTCTTCGCGGCGCGCGCGGAAAGCAAACGCATCGAGCTCTTGTACCACGTGTCGCCGGACGTCCCCGTTCGAGTCGAGGCAGACGGCGATCGCTTGCGTCAGGTGCTGACAAACCTGGTAGGCAACGCCATCAAATTCACTGACGTCGGTGAAGTCGTCGTCCATGCCAGTGTGGCGAGGCAGCAAGACGGCCGGCTGATCCTCGAGATCGTGGTAGTCGACACGGGGATCGGCATCGACGAAGACCAGCACAAGCTCCTCTTCGAGGCGTTCTCGCAGCTCGACGGCTCGGCCACGCGGCGTTTCGGCGGCACGGGCTTGGGCCTCGCGATCTCGAAGAAGCTCGTCACGTTGATGGGGGGAGAGCTTGGCGTCACCAGTGAAAAGGGCAGCGGCAGCCGCTTTTTCGTGCGCATTCCCGTGCGCCCGTTGTCCGCTGAACCAAGGCGGGTGCCCACGCTGAAGCGCAATGTGCGCGCGTTGATCGTCGACGACAACGCGACGAACCGCTTGCTCCTCGAGGAGCTGGTGTCCTGCTGGGGGCTGCGCACGGCGTCGGCAGACGGAGGCCCTGCCGCGTTGCAGTTGCTGTCCGAGGCCGACCACGATCCCTTCGGACTCGTGATCACCGACATGCACATGCCAGAGATGGACGGCGTGACGCTTGCTCGTCAGATCCGCGAGAGGCACGCGCACCTGCCGCTCTTGATGCTTACCTCGCTGAGCGAGAGCGGCTCAGAGCTTGGCAACCGCGAATTGTTTGCCGGCGTGATGAGCAAGCCGGTGCGCTCGTCCGAGCTGGAGTCGAACATCGCGCGGGCGCTGGGCGAGTCGCCACTGGGCACGCTGCCGAGCACGCAAGAGCTACGCGCGGCCACCGCCAGCGCCAGCAAGGGACCGCGCCGAGTGCTGGTCGCAGAGGACAATCCGATCAATCAAGAAGTGATCCTCGAGATCCTGAGCGGGCTCGGTTATACGGCAGATATCGTGGGAAATGGCCGGCGCGCGGTGGCAGCCTGGGAAAGTGGCGGCTACTCGCTGATCTTGATGGATTGCCAAATGCCAGAGCTCGACGGCTACGCGGCCGCCAGAGAAATTCGTGAGCGAGAGAGCGGCGGACAGCGCGTCGCGATCATCGCCGTCACTGCGCACGCGTTGGTTGGTGAGCGCGAGCGCGCGATCGCCGCCGGCATGGACGACTACGTCACCAAACCAGTGGACCCCAAGCTGCTGGCTGAGGCGCTTGAGCGTTGGTGGCCACGTGTGTCGCTCGTGCCGTATGCGAGCAATGGGTCATCGATCCCCGCGCCAGTATTGGATACGACTGACGGCGCGCTCGACCCGGGCGTACGTCGCAGCCAAGGCGTGGTGCGCGTGTTTCTGCGTCACGTCCCCGAGCAGCTGAGCGCCATTTCCAAAGCGGTGGACTCCGCTGACGCGGCTGGCCTACGCGCCGCGGCGCACAAGCTCAAGGGCAGCTGCCTATCGGTCGGCGTATCGCGCATGGCTGCCCTGTGCGGCAGCCTGGAATCGTCGCCAGCGAACCCGCACGAGCGGACAGTCCAGCTGCTGCGCGAGTTCGACCGCGTACGCGGGCATCTAGAACAGATGGTCCCCCGGAAGAGCGCCTAGCGCGGGTACGCAAGGTTAGAAGCCGAACAGTTTCATCTTGGAGCTGGGCTAAGGCCAGGCGACCCTGCGCCTTGCGGTCGAGGAAGTGCAGCGCTAGTCCCTTCGGGTGAACGATCGAGAACCGGAAGCCATCGTCGTGCGCGGTGCGCGCGAGCACAATCTCAAGAATGTTACCATCTCGATCCCGAAGAAGAGCCTGGTGGTAATCACCGGGGTTTCGGGCAGCGGGAAATCCTCGCTAGCATTCGATACGATCTACGCGGAGGGGCAGCGCCGCTACGTGGAGAGCTTGTCTAGCTATGCGCGCCAGTTCTTGGGTCAGATGGACAAGCCCAAGTACGACACCATCCGCGGCCTTTCGCCGACGATTTCCATCGAGCAAAAGACGGCTTCCAGCAACCCACGCTCGACCGTCGGCACCGTGACCGAGGTGCACGACTATTTGCGCGTGCTGTTCGCCAGCATCGGCGTGCAATTTTGCCCCAAATGCGGGCGCCGCGCCGAGGGCCAATCGGCCCAGCAGATCGTGTCGTCGATTCTCGAGTATCCGAAGGGGACGAAGCTCGTGCTGTTCGCGCCGCGTGAGCGGCAGCGCAAGGGCGAGCACCGCGAGCTGTTACTCGACGCGCGGCTGCGCGGCTTCTCCCGCCTACGCATCGACGGCAAGGTCGTCACGCCGGGCGACAGCGTGGTCGCCTTGGACAAGAAGGCGAAGCACAACATCGACATCGTGATCGACCGTATCGTGCTCGAGCCGGGCGCGCGCGCACGCCTCACCGATTCGGTAGAGCTGGGTCTGCGCGAAGGCAAAGGGGTAATCAGCGTCGAAGCGCCAGACGGCGAGCGCGTGTTCAGCGAGCTCGTGGCTTGCCCGCACTGCGAGCTGTCGTTTCCGGAGCTGACTCCGCAGTCCTTCTCGTTCAATTCGCCGCTCGGCTTTTGCACCGACTGCAACGGCCTCGGCTCGCGCCCGGAGATGGACCCTGAGCTGGTCGTGCCGAACCCCGCGCTCTCGATCAAGGACGGCGCCATCACGGTCTGGGCGGCTGCGGCGGCGCGCGGCGAGGGCTGGGTCGCCAGCGAGATCGAGTGGGTGCTATCAATCTTCGGAATCGACAAGAAAAAGCCCTGGAACAAGCTGACTCAGGCCCAAAGGGACGCGGTCATGTTCGGCGGCAAAAAGCGCGGCGAGCTCTGGGAAGGCCTCGTGAACCAGCTCATGCGGCGCATGAAGAACACCGGCAGCGAGGACATGAAGCAGTACTACTTACGCTTCTTCTCCAGCGCATCCTGCCCGGCTTGCCACGGCGCGCGCCTGCGCCCCGAGAGCCGTGCCGTCAAGATCAGCGGCGAAAGCCTAGACGCGCTATCGCACCGCCGCATCGAAGAAGCGCGCGCCTGGATCGACACCGTCGACCTCAAAGGGGCAGACGCCACGATCGCCACCGAGCTGCGCAAAGAGATCAGCTCGCGCCTCGGCTTTCTGGTCAACGTGGGGCTCGGTTATCTGACGCTGGATCGCGCCGCAGCGACGCTGTCTGGCGGCGAGAGCCAACGCATTCGCTTGGCGTCGCAGATCGGGTCCGAGCTCACCGGCGTGATCTACATCTTGGACGAACCTTCGATTGGTCTCCACCAGCGAGACAACGGCAAATTGCTGACCACGCTCAAAGCGCTGCGTGACGTCGGCAATTCGGTGATCGTCGTGGAGCACGACGAAGAGACCATGGTGGAAGCCGACTACTTGATCGACTTTGGGCCCGGCGCGGGCGAGCTCGGCGGGGAAGTGGTCGCCGCCGGGACTCCGGCGCAAGTGATGAAGAACCCGAAATCCTTGACCGGCGCTTATTTGTCTGGGAAACGCCAGATCCCGCTGCCTGTGCAGCGCCGCCCGGGGAACGGCAAAGCGCTCGAGATCCGCGGCGCCAGCGAGCACAACCTGAAGGATCTGGACGTGCGCTTTCCGCTCGGCACGTTCCTGGCGGTGAGCGGCGTGAGCGGCGCCGGCAAGTCGACGCTGATCAACGGCATCTTGTATCCGGCCTTGTCGCGCGCGCTGCATGACGCGAGGAGCCCGGTGGGTGCGCACGGCAGTATCTTGGGCATCGAACACGTGGACAAGGTGATCGGCATCGACCAAAGGCCGATCGGGCGCACTCCGCGCTCCAATCCAGCCACTTACACCAAAGTTTTCGATTCGATTCGCGAGCTGTACGCAAGCACCGGCGAGGCGCGCGCGTTCGGCTACGACGCGGGGCGCTTCTCGTTCAACGTCAAAGGCGGGCGTTGCGAGGCATGCGCGGGAGACGGCGTGCGCCAAGTCGAGATGCACTTCTTGCCGGATGTATACGTCACTTGTGAAGAGTGCAGCGGACGGCGCTTCAACGAAGCCACGCTGCGCGTCCTGTACAAGGGCAAGAGCATCGCCGACACGCTGGACATGAGCGTGCGCGAGGGCCTCTCGCACTTTGCCGTGCACACGAACATCCTGCGCGGGCTACAGACGCTCGCAGATGTCGGGCTCGGCTACGTGAAGATCGGCCAGCCTTCGCCCACGCTGTCCGGCGGCGAGGCGCAGCGCATCAAGCTGGCCCGCGAGCTGTCGCGCGTCGGCACGGGCCGAACCCTGTACATTTTGGACGAGCCCACCACCGGGCTACACTTCGCGGATGTCGAGAAGCTGCTCGAGGTCTTGTCACGCTTGGTGGACGCGGGTAACACGGTGCTCGTGATCGAGCATAACCTGGACGTGATCGCGCACGCCGATTGGGTGATCGATCTGGGACCTGAGGGCGGCGGCGCGGGCGGACAGCTGGTCGCGCAGGGCACCCCGGAGAGCGTCGCGCGCGTGAAGAAGAGCTACACGGGGCAATACTTGGCGCGCGTTCTGGAGCGCGCCAAGGCGCCGCAGAAGTCGGAGCGCGCGCCCGCACGTGGCGCCGCGACGAGCCGCGCTCGGGCGGCGCGCGCATGAGCCGCGTGCACCTGTTCTTCGATCTAGACGGCACGCTCACGGACTCCCAACCGGGGATCCTGAAGTGCATGCGTCATGCTCTGACGGAAATGGGGCTCGAGGTTCCACCGGACGAGGCGCTGATTCGCTTCATCGGTCCACCCACTAGCGACACATTCCGGGAGCTACTCAGCTCCAGCGATCCAGAGCTGAACCTGCGGGCCATCGGCATTTATCGCGAGCGCTTCGCCAAGCTCGGCATGTTCGAGAACAGCGTCTATCCTGGTGTTGTAGCCGGGCTTAGCGCGCTGCGCGAGGCAGGTTTTCCGATGCTCGTCGTCACCTCGAAGCCGGAAGTGTACGCCAACCAGATCATCGATCACTTCGAGCTGCGTGAATTTTTCGGGCACGTTTACGGCTCCGAGCTCAGCGGCGAGCGTGCCCACAAGGGCGAGCTGATCGCCCACGTCTTGGCTAGCGAAGGCATCGCGAGCGAGAACGCCTGGATGTTCGGTGACCGCCTGCACGACATCCGTGGCGCCAAGCTAAACGGGCTACGCGCCGCCGGCGTGCTCTGGGGCTACGGCTCCCGCGACGAGCTCACGCAAGCGGGGGCGGACGCGGTCTTCGCGGACATGCCCGAGCTCGTCCGCGCATTCGCAGCAAAGGCGTGATGAGGCGCCGCTAGGCGCGGCCCGAAGCGGCTAGACGCGCATTGCGTGCACAACGAACCGTGACTTTTGCGCTCAGGCGCGTCGTGTTATCTATCCGCCCCCCGTGCACAGTCACGAACAGGAGAACTTAGGACATGTCGGAACCAAGCTCAGACATCGCACTCATCGGCCTGGCCGTGATGGGTCAAAACCTGGTCATGAACATGAACGATCACGGCTTCACCGTGTCCGTTTACAACCGCACCGGCAGCGTCACCGACGAGTTTTTGGCGGGTCCGGCCAAGGGTTCCAAAGTCGTCGGCTGCAAGACCGTGAAGGATTTGGTGGCGTCGCTCAAGTCACCACGCCGCGTCTTCATCTTGGTCAAGGCCGGCGCCGCGGTAGACGCGGTGATCAACGAGCTGACGCCCCTGATGAGCAAAGGTGACATCATCATCGACGGCGGAAACTCGCACTTCCCCGACAGCCAACGGCGCTTCGACCAACTCAAGGAGAAGGGCATTCGCTTCATCGGCAGCGGCGTGTCCGGCGGCGAAGAAGGCGCGCGTCGCGGTCCGTCGATCATGCCGGGCGGCGATCCAGAAGCCTGGCCGTACGTCAAAGAGATCTTGCAGAGCGTGTCGGCCAAGGTGGACGGCGAGCCGTGCTGTGACTGGGTTGGTGAGGGCGGCGCCGGTCACTACGTCAAGATGGTGCACAACGGTATCGAGTACGGCGACATGCAAATGATCGCCGAGGCTTACGACCTACTGAAGAGCGGTCTCGGGCTGTCGGCGGACGAGCTGAAAGGCGTATTCGAAGACTGGAATAAGGGCGCGCTCGACAGCTACCTGATCGAAATTACGGCCGAAATCTTCGGCGTAAAAGACGAAGACGGCTCGCCGCTCGTCGACAAGATCATGGACGCCGCGGGCCAAAAGGGCACCGGCAAGTGGACCAGCAACTCCGCGCTCGACCTCGGCATGCCCGTCACGCTGATCGGCGAGGCGGTGTTCGCACGCGCGCTCTCCTCCCAGAAGGACGAACGCCAGCGCGCAGCCAAGAAGCTGAGCGGCCCCAAGCCCGAGTTCAGCGGCGACAAGAAGGCGTTCATCAACGACGTCATGCTCGCGCTGTACGCCTCCAAGGTCGTCAGCTACGCCCAAGGCTACATGCTGCTCCGCGAAGCCAGCCGTGAGTACAAGTGGAAGCTCAATTTTGGGTCCATCGCGCTGATGTGGCGCGGCGGCTGCATCATTCGCAGCCGCTTCTTGGGCGACATCAAGAAGGCCTTCGACAAGAACCCCGAGCTAGAGAACCTGCTCGTGGACGACTTCTTCATCAAGGTGATGGCGGAGAGTCAGAACGGCTGGCGCAAGACCATCGCCAACGCGGCGCTGCTCGGCATCCCAACGCCAGCCATGAGCTCGGCGCTGGCATTCTACGACGGCTACCGTCGCGATCGCCTGCCGGCGAACTTGGTGCAAGCCCAACGCGACTACTTCGGCGCGCACACCTACGAGCGCACCGACAAGAAGCGTGGTGAGTTCTTCCACACCAATTGGACCGGGCGCGGCGGCAACGTCAGCTCGCGCACGTACAACGCGTAAGGCGCGCTCGTCCACACGAGAAGAGCCGGTTTTCCGCGAGAAAACCGGCTCTTTCTCATTTCAGCGCGGGCCGAGCTCGAACAGCGCCCAATCCTCTTCTTGGTCGGAGTGTTCGACGCGGAACGCCGGCGCAAACGCCAGAAGCACCTCCGGGCCGCGATCGACGAGGAAGCCAGTCAAGATCAAGCGCTGCGCGGCGGCCGCGCTGCGCACAATGTCAGAGGCTACGGCGAGCAGCGTGGGGGCCTCGAGATTGGCGACCACGAGCTCGCGACCGGCCTCATTCACAGCACCTGGCAACGCGAACGTCGCGCGCTCGGCGAGATTGTTCAACGCCGCGTTGCGCTGTGCGGCCGCGACCGACACCGGGTCGATGTCAATGCCCAGCGCCGAACCTGCGCCGGAGAGCAGCGCAACGAAACACAGCACGCCGGTGCCGGATCCGAAATCGAAGAGCCCGAGCCCAGGTTTAGCGCGGCACGCGCGCTCCAATGCCCGCGACGCCAAGCGCGTCGTCGCGTGCGCGCCGTCGCCGAATGAAAGCTTGGGGTCGAATACGATGCGCTGGGAGCCTGCCGGCGCCGGCGTTTCATCCCACATTGGCTGAATCAAAAGGCTCGGCGTCAACGCGATCTGCCGCAAATGCTGGGTCCAAGCGCTGGCCCAATCCGAGCTCTCGTCGACCTCCACACTGAGCTTGATCCCGTTCGGACCCGGAGCGAGCTCGCGCAACAAATCCCGAGCGCGGGCCGCAATGCCCTCCGCGTCCTCGCGACTCGCAGCATACACGATCAGCTTTCGCCCGCTCGCCTGCTCCTCGATACCGCCGGCGCCCGCCTCGAAGAGCACGGAGCTGACGAGCTCTGCCAGCCTTTTAGGGGTTTCTACCACCAGCTTCACGAGGACCATGGGCAGCGGATGTTACGCTGCGAGCCGAAACCTCGGCGAGCGTTTTTCGCGCGTCAAAAGCGGGCAGCTTTCGCGGGGCCAGTGTGACAATCCGGAGCGGGCCCCAAACCTCGTTTCCATGTTTGTATTCATTGTATTCAAACTTGGAATTGGCAATGAGCGCCGAGGATCGTCCGCCGCGGTTTAGGCGCGACTGACTTTTGGTGCGCCTACCTACGCGCGGTGAAACCGATTCAGATCGCTCCAGTAGTGGCCAAAGCCGCGCATGAGCTCGATGTACGCTTCGAACTCGGCGGGCTTCACGAGGTAGCTGCAGGCGCCGCTTTCGTAGGCGGCGGCGATGTCGCTGTCGGCTTCGGAGGTGGTCAGCACGACAACCGGGATCCGACTGACTTCGTCCAAGGCCTTCATGCGACGAAGCACCTCGAAGCCATCGACGCGCGGCAGACGCAGATCGAGCAGCACCAGGTCGGGGCGTGGGGAGCTCACGGGATTGGAGTGTGCCCCTTCGCGCTGCAGGTAGTCGAGCGCCTCTTGCCCGTCGCTGAGGTGCGCGATGCACTTCACTCGATCCTGCAAGACCGTCAGATTGCGAAGCACGATCTCCGCGTGCGCCGGATCGTCCTCGACGAGCAAGATTGAGATCGGCGGCGGCTGCGCTTTCATGGTTCCTCGCGTTTAGTCCCGGGAATCGTAAAAGAGACGGTGGTGCCCTGGCCCGGCCCCGCGGAGTCCACCCAGATGCGGCCGCCATGAACGTCGATGATGCGTTTGACGAGCGCCAGGCCGACGCCCGTGCCTTCCATCTCCGGATGCAGCTTTTCGAAAAGGCCGAACAGCTTGTGCTGATAGCGCGCGTCGATGCCCATTCCATTGTCGCGAATGCTGATGACTATCTCTTGCTCGAGCTGCGCGGTCGCTATAAGGATTCGCGGAGCGTCGGCAGTGCTGGAAAATTTTACGGCGTTGTCGAGCAAGTTCTGGAAGACTTCCACCAAGCGCAGACGGTCACCCAAGACGCTCACGGACTCCACCTCCAAGGTGATGGTCGGCTTGTGCGCGGCGATTCGTCCCGCCACCATGGCCAGCGCTTCGTCGACCAGCTGCCGAAGCGGCAACCTCTCGAGCGTATTCTGTTTCCTGCCAACTCGCGAAAGCTGCAGTAAATCAGTCAAGAGTGCCGCCATGCGCTCGGCCGCGGTCTTGATGAACGAAACATCCCGAGCGACCCGCTCGGCGTCTCCCCGCTTGGCGTCCTCCACCAAAAACCCGAGGAAGCTCTGGATGGTCACCAGGGGGCTCTTCAAGTCGTGCGAGACCGTGTACGTGAAGCGCGTCAGCTCGTCGTTCTTGAGCCGCAGCTCTTCTTCGCGGGCACGCCGCTCGGTGACGTCCCGGCTGATGATCAACACCGAGTCGACCTCTCCTGCCTCGGATATCTCCGGTACTAGCCGAGCCTCCCATGTTCTGAGCCCGTCCTGCCCCATGAACTCGTCTTCTATGCTCGTGGCTTCTCTGAAGTCGAGGACGCGTTGGACGGCCGTCATCCAGCGAGCCTGCGTAGTCGCATCCATACCCAGATCGCCAATCGATTTGCCCAGCAAATCCTGCAGCGGCAGCCTCATGAACGTCTCGAACACAGGGTTCACGTAGATGTAGCGTTGCGCTCGGTCCAAACGCGCGACCAAGTCCGGAAGGTTTTCGGTCAGGGTACGAAACTGCCGCTCGCGCTCTGCCACAGCAAGACCAGCGCGATAACGCTCGGTCACATTTTGAGCCAAAATCAGGCCAGTTGTGACGGCCCCGCTGCGGTCGTGCAACGGCACATATTCGTACTGGAAACGCAGCTCACCAAACGGCATCTCAGCGGAGAAGCGCTTGCCGTCGAGCACGGCGCGCAGGTTCGGAATGATGGCTTCGGCAAACTCCGGCGGAAGGCACTCTTCCGGCGTACGACCAACCATGGCCGCACTCGAGAACCCCGTAGCGGCGACCTCAGGGCCGTCGACCAGCACGAAGCGCAAGTCGCGATCGAACAGCATGATGGCGCTGCCCGGCAGATTCTCCACCAGCAAGCGGTAGCGTTCTTCGCTCTGCCGCAACTCTTCTTCGACGCGCGCGCGCTCCGTGACGTCACGCGCGATGCCCATGTACAGAAACGACCCCTGAACCGGCATGCGAGTGATCGTCAGATCGACATCTACCCGAGCGCCGCTCTTGTCCAGGTGTGTGGTTTGGTATGAAAGGTGTGGCGCGCTCTCCAGCCGGCGAACGACCGTGGCGAACTCGAAATCCTTCCTACCTGCGAAGGTGGCCACCGAAGCGCCAACGACCTCCGAGCGCGAACGGCCGAGCTGCATGCAAGCGGCGGCGTTGGCGTCTACGACGACGCCTCGCGAATCAGCAAAGAAAATGCCGTCTTTGACGTACTCGAGCGAAGCCCGGAGCCCCGCATCTTCCTCTCGGAACAGGACGCCCGCTGCCGCATCGGCTGAATCACCCATGGCCAAAGCCCGGCTTCAGGGTACCGGGATAGCCGGGCAAGTCAACGGCGCTTGTCGGGCTCGTCGAGCGCGTCGCGGACTTTGCGAGCCAGCTCCTTGAGTGAGAAGGGCTTCTGGACGAAGTGAAATCCCGATTCGAGGACACCATGCGGCGCGATGATGTTCTCCGTATAACCGGACATGAAGAGCACGCGCAGCTCGGGTCGAGACGCGGCGAGCTGCTCGTAGATCTGCCGGCCATTCATCGTCGGCAGGACTACGTCACTCAGCAGCAAATCGATCGTCGCGTGTTGCGCGGCCAGCTCGATTGCGTTGCTACCGCGTGCCGAGCTGAGCACGTTGTAGCCCTGGCTCTCCAAGAACTTGGTGACCAACCCCCGCACCAAGACCTCGTCTTCGACCAGCAAGATGGTCTCGCTACCACGCGGCAGCACCGCGTCGTCGAGCAGCGCCTGTGTGACGGGCCTCTCCGCGACCGCGGGCAAATAGACGCGGAATGTGGAACCGGCACCGGTGCTGGACTCGACGTGCACGAACCCGCCGCACTGCTGCACGATGCCGTAAATGATCGACAAGCCGAGGCCCGTGCCACGACCGGGCCCCTTGGTCGTGAAGAACGGCTCGAATAGGTGTAGCAGCACGCCGTCAGACATGCCCACGCCGTTATCCGCAACCGACATCAACAGGTAAGTGCCCGGCCGAGCGTCGAGGTGCTCCGCACAGAACGCCGCGTCGACCTCGACCGCAGCCGTCTCTATCTTGAGCTCGCCACCCGAGGGCATCGCGTCCCGCGCATTGACGGCAAGGTTGATCAGCACTTGCTCGATACCGCTCGGGTCCACCCGCGTGCAGCCCAGCCCGATGCCCGGCCGGAACGTCACCTGCACGTCTTCACCAATCAACCGCTCCAGAATGCGCATCGACCCGAGCAGCAGCTGGTTCAGATCGATGACCACCGGGGCGATGACTTGCTTGCGACTGAACGCCAGCAGCTGACCGGTCAGCTCGGCGGCGCGCTGCGTGGCGCGCTGGATCTCGAGCAGATCGCTGCGTTCGGCGTCACCTTGCGTCGGAGCGCTGAGCAAGATGTCCGTGAAGCCACGAATGCCCGTGAGCAGGTTGTTGAAGTCGTGCGCCACGCCGCCGGCGAGCCTGCCGACGGCCTCCATCTTCGAAGCTTGTCGAAGCTGCTCTTCGAGCCGGCGCCGCTCGGCCTCCGCCTGCTTGCGCGCCGTGATGTCGCGCGACGTCGACAAGAGCGCCGTGACATTGCCGAACCGCACAGGCACGATGCGCGCTTCAATCGTGATTTCACGACCGCTCTTGTGCACAATGACTAGCTCGGTGGGCGGCGAAGGCGAGCCCGCTTCACATTGCTGCAGCATGCGCGCCGCAGCTTGCAAATAGTCGGGGTGGATCAGCGGCCTGTCCTGCTCTCCGCGGCCGAGCAGCTCCTCGCGCCGATAGCCGAGCAGCTCCTCGGCGCAGCGATTGATCTCGAGGTACTTGCCATCGCTCGTACTGATGGAGCAGGCGTCCGGTGACGACTCGAACAGCATGCGAAAGCGCTCCTCGCTCTCGCGCAAGGCGGCCTCCGCAGCGCGACGAGACTCGATCAAGTGCCACTCTCGAAGCGCCCGCTCGACCGTGCGAGGCAACCCGTTGAAAGCTTCTGGAGACTTGACCAGATAGTCGAGCGCCCCACAGCGCATGGCGAGCACGGCCGTTTGCTCGTCGCCGTGACTCGTTAGCACGAGCACGGGCAGGCGCGGAATGTCGCTCGGACCGGGCAAGAGGTCGAATGCTTTGCCGTCAGCCAGATTCAGGTCGGCGAGCACCAACTCGGGTGGCTCATTCGCGATCGCTCGTTGGGCCTCGGCGAGCGTCGTCGCAAAGCGCAACCGATAGCCCCCGTGCGCGGACAGCACCCGTGCCACGACCTCCGAGTGAGCAGGGTCGTCCTCGACGACCAGGATTGTCGGCTGAGCGCCACCCTTCTCGATCATGCAGCGAAGGTGCTCCTCATTGCCACTCTAGCTATACCAGCACAAATGCAAGGGCACCAAACGCTCGCCCACAAAACGACTCGGCCCGCAGTGATTGCTCACCGCGGGCCGAATGTCGGCAAGCCGAGCTGAGTGCTCGGCCTGCTCAGCTTGCTCAGTCGCTAATGGCCGAGCTGACCGTGCTGCCGGCAGCAGCCGCGGGAGCGGCGACGCAGAACGCCTTCAGCTGCGGCGCCGCGCCGACGACGGTGGGCGTGTTGCACTGCGAGTCGTCCGAGCAGTCAGTGGCGAGCGACGCGCAGAAGCCGTCCGCGCCGCACACCGTACCGTTGAACGTGCCGGCTGCGAGACCATGACCAGACGGCGAGCAGTCGCGGTCGAC
>DATCFJ010000547.1:0-5502 GCA_036509605.1 Polyangiaceae bacterium
GAGCCACTGGTCGTCGTGGTTCTTAGGGTTGCGCGCGATCATGTCGCCGGGGCGCGGCGAGCCCGCCTCGCGGTCGGCGGCGGACACGCTCACCGCGGAGAGATTATCGCCCCCCCGCCAGCTTCCGCTAGCGCTCCCCAGTACAAAGCAAATTGACGGCGTCAATCGCTTGCGCAGTAGCGCGAAGCAGCTCGCTACGTGCGTCGCTGTGCGGCGGGGTCATGGGCTCGGAGAGCGCCTTTCGTAGCTTGTCGACGTAGGCGGTTCTTGGCGCGGTCAGGTCGAGGTCGCGCGAGGAGCTGTGCGGGGGATTGTCAAGCTGCACCTTCTCCGCCAAGTCTGCAGCTTGCGCTAGGGCGATTTTGAACTGATCTGCCGAGCCCGACTTGGCCATGGCGGCGCTGCTGCCGTCGGCGATGGCGATGGTCAGCTCCTTGCATTGGACTAGCCGAGGGCGCCGGCACCCGGGAAGGGACAACAGCAGCGCGAAGACCAGTAAGGCACTTGTGCTCATTGCGCGGCCCCACGGACGTTTCACGGCTTCACCAAAAATCGCTCGGCGTTCTTTGCAGTCGTGAGGTCGAGGTCCTGCAGATCCTTGGGGTCCGCGTCGACGCCGCTGAAATCGACCCCACTCACGTCGACGTTGACGAAGTGCGTGCCATGAAACTTGGCGCATTGAAGAGTCCCGACCTTCTTGAAGCTCGAGTCCTTGAGCGTCGCGCCCGAGAAGTCAGCGCAGTACAGGCTTTCCCCCTCGAACGAGACATGGTCGAGCTGAGCGCCGACGAAGAGAGCCTCGTTGCTGGCCTCGGCAGCAAAGACCAAGTGACTAATGATCGACTTCGAGAAGTTCGTTTGGAACAGCTTCGCGCCCGCGAAGTTCACCTGCTTCAGGGTCGCTCCCGAGAAGTCGGCGCCAGTGAGGTTAGCGCGCTCGAAGGTCGTGCCGTTTCCGAGCTTGGCGTCCGTGAAGTAAGCCTTCGTGAGCTCGACTTGCGCGAAGCTCACGTTGTTCAGCGTGGCCTCCGAGAAAATGCTGCCTCCAGCCCTCGTTGCGGGCTTGAGCTTGATGCTCTCGAGGTTTGCGCCCGTGAGGTCCGAGCTCCAAAGCTCGGCAACGTCCATCGCTTTTGGTCGAACGAGATAGGCGCGTCGCAACGATGCCTTACTCAGAGAGGCACCGGTCAGCGTCGCACCGGAGAAATCCGCGTCATCCAGGGTTGCGCCGAACAGCTGCGCTCCCGACATGTCGACGGATCCGAGGTCGGCACCACTGAAGCTGGCACCGAACAGCGTGGCGTTCGTGAAATCAGCGGCGTTCAGTTGAGCATGGTCGAACTTCGCGTCGTTCAGCGACGCCTTACTGAAATCGGCAAGAGACGCGACGGCACCTGTGGCGTCGACCTTCTGGAGCCGGGCGCCGCTCAAGTGCGCGCCTTGGAGGATGGCTTCGCTCAGCTTCGCGCTCCGCAGATCCGCATCGGTGAGCTTGGCGTCGTAGAAATTGGCGAGCTTGCCGTCGGCCAGCACGAGCTGCGCCTTTGACAGATCTGCAGAGGCGAATGTGGCGCGCTCGAGCTGGGCGTGGCGCAGATCCGCACCGGGCAGCGCGGCTTCCTGAAGGTGAGCGCCCGAGAGAGAGGCATTGGCGAGATTGGCACCGTCGAGGTGCGCACCCGCCATATTCCAGTTGTCGAGGAGAGCGCCAGAGAGCTGCGCGCCCTGTAACGCCTCGTTGGGTACGCCAAACAGGCGCAGGTGGCCTATCCCCCAGCGCAGGCCAACAATGGCCAACAGGCACAGGGCGGCCAAGGCGGCGTGTTTGCGGCCGCTAGCGCGCGGCCTGACGCCATCCACCAGATCCGCGTACATGGTAAGCGCGAATGTGATCGCCCACGATGACGCAAACAAAAACGCCAACGCCAGGAAAACGAAATCCGTCGCGATGTCCGTGACGTCGAAGCGGCAAGCAACGAAGAAGCGGAACACCAAGACGCCGAGCGTGAACGGTCCGACCCAACGCGCCAATGTGCTAGGCAGCCGCTCGCCGAGCACCACGAACAGCCTGCGTACGGCTCGTCCGAGCTCGGACTCACCGAGCAGCGGCAGGTCCGGCTCTCGCAACACCCCAACGCAGCCCAAAACCCAAGGGTCGACCTGCTCGCGCAGCGGTGGTCCGTCGGGCAGCCGCGCAGGCAAGCGCGATACCACGCGCGCAAAATGGCTCACGAGCGACAATAGGTACGACAACAAAGCGACGCAAACGAGCGCGGATAACAAGAAGAAGGCGTGAACTGAGACTTTGGCGTTGATGATCGGCAGATCCATCGTCGTCAGGTTGGTGAGCACGAGCGCGTCCTTGGTCATGCAGGCGGTCGGCACGACGTAGCCACAGAACGCGATCGCAGCGATGATCAGGTTTCGCAGTCTATCCGCCTGATCCTTGGCGACCGCGAGCCGGCTCTCGAGCTTCTTTTGCAGGGTCGTGCTGAGCGCGCCGTCGAGGTTGGCGCCGGGCATGTGTGCGCCTTCGATGCCGGAGCCCTCGAGCTGGGCGAGCTTGAGCGAGGCGTGCGTGAGATCAGCGCCATCGAGCACGGCGCCCTCGAGGTTGGCGCCGTCGAGCACGGCGCGCGCGAGGTTCGCGCGACCCAGATTTGCGTGGCTGAGATTTGCCTCCGTAAGGTTCGCGCCCGCCAGATTCGTCGGGACCGAGGCGCTCTTCTCGTCTGTGCTCTCAGCGGGCGCGAGGTTTGCTCGCGTCAGATCGGCCTCGGGGAACTGCGCTCTCAGGAGCAGCGAGCTCGAGAGCGTGGCGTCACGCAGCTTGGCGTGATCGAACTTGGCGTCGACGAGGTTGGCTCGCGTGAGGTTGGCCTCGCTCAGGTTAGCGCCCCGAAAATCTGCGCCAACAAGCACGGCGCCCGAGAAGTTCGCCTCACGCAAATCCGCATTGCGAAAGTCCGCGCCAGCCAACAAAGCCTTGGAAAAGTCGTGACCCGCGAGCCGCTTTGAGCTGAAGTTGCTCACCGTCGGCGCCTTGCCGAGAGCATCAAGACTACTAGGCGGCACGCTACCTGCTTACTAGCGGTAGGGAGGCAGCGCTCTAGTCATTGATTCAAGTCCGACGTTCCGATCAACAGAACCCGACGGCGTTGGGGGTGTGGCACGCCACTGCGCGCGCTGCGCACAGTTGCTTTTGTCCCGCCGGCGCGTACGGATGAGTCGCGACTCCCCTCAGCGATCCGAATTCGCCACCCGACAAGCCGCTTGCCCCGGGGACGTCGCGTGAGCAACGGAGTCCTTGGTGTGCTCATCCTGACCGTCGTCGTGACGGTGGTCGGCTGGGGCGCATGGCACTTCACTCACGAAGTGAGGCCAGCAGATAGCCGCGACGTGCCGATACCGGTCACGCGCTGAGCGCTGCCGCAGTTCGGCGCCAAAGCCACAAGCCTTCCCCTTTCAGTCAATGTTGCAGCCGGACACTACGACGAATTGTTTCGTTGCTCATTTGTTACGTGCCCGCATGACGCGCGGTGCTAATTGCTCGGTGCCGACCTTCGGGTGTGCCTGCTCCGCGCGGGCCCCGTCGGTCGGACCAATTCACGCGCGCCGCTCTTGCTCCGTGTCCCTCCGCGCGCTACTCGAAAGGCGTGATATCGGTTCAGGGGTCGCTAACCCGTGCACGAACGGCGTCGCGCGGGAGGCTTGGCAGCGCTACTGCTCGGCCCACAGCCGGAGCAAGTTGAATTGGGCTTGACGGAGGGTGCGGACGTGCGGGCTCGTTCCAGAAGCGTCCAGCGCGGTAGCGACTTGTGCCAGATCGAAGACGATTTTGCGCTTCGCGGCGTCGCGCACCAAGCTCTGCAGCCAGGTAATGGCCACCAAGCGCGTGCCTCGCACGATCGGTTCGACACGGTGGACGGTGGATGCGGGATACAGCACGGCCTCGCCGGCTGCGCCGCGCACGCGGTGGGTGCCATAGTCCGAGTCGAAGACGAGATCGCCGCCCGTGTAGTCCGAGCTGTCGGATAGGAACACGGTCATCGAGATATCCGCGCGGACCGCCCCGCTGGCGGTGCCCATCAGCGGCAGGTCGAGGTGGTCACCATAACTCATCCCGACATCGTAGCGACAGAACTTGAGCGGGAGGATCATCTTGGGCAGGGCCGCCGCCCTGAACCCCTCGTGCTGCGCCAAGCGGTCGAGCACGATGCGCCCCGCGGCCAGCGATGAAGGATGTTCGAGTGGCACGACGAGGTTGTGTTTGGCGTCCCGCGCGGTGCCTTGGGCACTGCTCTTGCCGTCCTGCCAGGGCGACCCCGCGAGCGCTTGGCGTACGGCGTCGAGAGACGGTGGGTCGAGCAGATCGGGAAGGGTCACGATCATGTCGCAGCTCCCGCAGGTCCAAGCTTGAAGGCCAGCGTGACGCGCAGCCCCCCATAGTCGCGGCTCGGCGCGCGTCCCTCGTGTGGAATTCGCGCATCGAACAAGACCGCGCGATTGGGCTTCGGCAGGACCGCCAGCGCGATCTCGCCGTTACTGCGGTGGAACACGGTTTCGCCGCCCCAGGCAGGTTCCCACGCCGCCATCGGATAGTAGAGCAGCGTGTAGTGCCCCGGCCGCGAGTCATCGACGTGCGGGCGCCCGCCCAGGCCGTACGTGTGGCCGTTGGCGTACTGCCGCAGCACACGAAGAGGGACGGCGGCCAGTGCTTCACAGCGTTCTCGGATGGCCGACCACAGCGCGTCAATCGTGGCGTCGCGTTCGAAGTCCATCTTCCAGAATGCTGGCTCCGCCGCCCCCACTGAGCTGTTGCCGAAATACCAGCGCTTTTGCGCTACCGCATCCAGGGCGCGCTGACACAGCTCGTCCGAAAAGGCGTCGTCTAGGATCTGAATGATGGCTTCGCGCTCGCTCATGCGATGAGCATCCTAGACCCCCGAAAGCGAACCGTCAGGGGATTGTCAGGGGATCCGAAAGTAGCACGATGACTTTCCTGCTCGTCGCGCCGACGACGGCCAGATCATCTAGCTTGTCGCCGTTGAGCCGGCCCAGGGCCAAGCGTGTGGGACCGGAGCCGGCCCCCGTACTGATCAGCCGGGGCCCGGTGAAGGCGCCCTTCCCGTCACCCGAGAAGATGGCGATGGCATCCAAGCCCTGCACGCTGACGGCGATGTCGGCGTGACCATCGCCGTTGAGATCGCCGACCTTCACGTCACGCGGTGTTTGGTCCGCAGCGCTGGTGCCAATGCTGAGCGTCAGGAAGCGGTCTGCGTTGACGACGGGCAAAAAGCCCCCCTCGCCCAGGCCGTCGCCGAACAAGACGTTGAGGTCACCGCTGCCCATCAAGGTCACCGCGATATCGTCGAAGCCATCCTCGTTGAAGTCGCCCACGTCGAGCTGCGCGGGCGTGCCCCCAATAGGCATGGCCAGCGCAGTGCCGAGCGTCACGGTGGAGGGCCCGGTCGAGTAGGTGACGAGACTTCGGTAGATATT
>DATCFJ010000548.1:0-6624 GCA_036509605.1 Polyangiaceae bacterium
CTGCGCCGGAGGCGCGCGCAACGTCGAATAGCGCGCCCCAGGTGATGCTGGCCGTATGCAAGCGGGCGCTCGGATCGAACGCGCCGACGAACGAAAACCGCTTGGTTTGCGAGAAACTCGGCCAATTCTTGGGCGGCACGGGCTCGTCCGTCGCGAGCACGAGCTTCTTCGCCACCATGCCCGCGCGCAAACCCAGGCTGCTACCGGGACCAGCCAACGGCTGCGTGGTGCACCAGTTGAACTCGGTCTGGTATTCGTCGCTAGCGGCGAGCATCCCGGGACTCACACCGAAAACGGCGAGGTGCGGTTCCGTGTCCGGGTTGCTCGGCGGAGGGGCTGACACCGCGGCAGGCGCAAGCTCGCTGCAGCGGAGCAAAGGCAGCGGCGCGTGCGGCACTCCGGCAGGCGCAGGCACGACCTGCGAACGCGCGAGCTCGGCCGGCGCCTCTGCGTCCCACCCGACGCGCAGCCAAGGACCGAGCGTACAGCCCACCCCTGAGCAGCGCGCACCATGCGCGACTTTGGCGCCTGAGGCAGAGCCTGGCGGCGCCAGTGTCTCGACCCAGCTGCGCCCCCAATCCGATGACTGAAACACGTGCCGTCTATGATCGAATGCCAAGGCATGCGCGCCTGCGCCCAAAAGCGAGCTGAACTCGAACACACTGGGCTCGATGCGCCCAGCGTTGTCGATCGAGATCGCCTCGCTCGGTAACCAGCCGCGCACGTGTCCGTCGCGCTGCGCGAACCAATCGAGCCCGAGCCAAGCCTCGGCCGCGCGCGTGCCGTCGAGCACGCCACGCGGCAGCTCCTGCGCAAACGGTACGAAGCGACCGGTCTCGGCGTCCAGCAGTCCGCTGATCAATTCGCCGTGCGACACCTGCGCGATCGAACCGCTCAAGAGCGCGACTACACCGCCGCCTTCTTTCGGGATCCAACGCACGATCGTCGGCTTTTCCAGTACCTTTCTGGGCGGATCCGGCGTCACGACGACTTGTTCCAACCGGGCGAGCTGCGCTGAAACGTCGAAGTCGTGAAAGCGCCCCTGCTCGTCCCGCACGCAGACCGCGCCTGGCTTCAGCTGGCCGTCACAACGGGCAGCCGCGACCAGCACGCCAGCCGCGAAGTCGACCTCGACTCCCGGCGGAAACGTGGCCTGAATTTGGGGGTGTTCCCCGAAAACGTCCGAGAGCACGAGGCTACCTCGCGTGGGCGAAGAGCAAGCCAAGAGCAAACCGCCGCTGGCCTCGAGCGTTCGACATGACAGCTCGCTCGGGACCAGCGCGCGCGTCATTTGCACCAGCTCCCCGGTGCGGAGGTTCACAGTCGCGACACCACCCGCGACCGCCACGCCAGCAAACTGTTCACCGATCGGCACACCAGAGCGCAACGCCTCCTCCAACGGAGGCTGGGCGAGCGGCCAGAGCGCGTCGCTGGGAGAGCGCGGCTTCACTCGCGGCGGCTCGTTCTCCAGTTGCACGGGTTGGCCTTTTTCAAGCCTCAAACGTGCGCCGGAGCTGAGCTTTGCGAGCAGCGAGCCGTTCAGCTCTTGGACCTTCAGCGCATACGTACCAGCGGGCAAAGTCACGGGGTGATAGCTCTTTCCGCCGTCATCACTCGTCGCGCAGGCTCCGCCTTCGAGCAAGGCCAACACAGAGCCGTCCGCCGTCGACGCGATGTCGACCAACAACGGCGGCACGATCGGCACGCGCGAGCCCGTGCGTAAGTCGATCGCGAGACGCCGCCCATCGCTACCGCGAACGAGCGCAAAGCTCGGAGCAAACGAAACGTGCGCCGGAGAAAAGCCGATATCGAGCAGTGGCTTCAATGTTCCGAGAAAGCTGTCGGCCGTGTACAGCGCGCTGTTGTTCCAAAACAAGAGCCCGCCTCCCTGAGACTCTGGCAGCGGCACGCCCGTCTTGAGCGGAGGGTTGCTCACGGTCTCAGCCAGGCGCAGGCCACTGGCATCCGGCCGGACGCGAAGCCCGGCCACGATCGCGCCGACGCGCAGCGGCGCGCCATCGCGAAACGGGCCCTGGTCGACGAAGCTCTGAGCCAAGCGATAACCGTGAAAAGCGGGCTCCGCCGTACTCGCGTTGAGCGCGACCGGCGGCGGCTGAAACGGCTTCGTGCGGCTCGGCGCGGGGCTCCGCATGCAAGCGTTGGCCAACAGCAACACAGCCGCGCCCGCAGCGAAAGCTCGAATCACCCCCATGACCCTAACACCGCCGCAAGCGGCTCGGGGAATAACCGAACCGACGGCGCGCAACCAGCTCAATTCAAGCGGGCGCCAATGACATGACCGTGATTGAGCGGGCCGTGCCCCTGCCCCAATCCAGGCGCCGTGCGAATCGCTTCCACGACGTAGTCTTCCGCGCGTTCGACGGCGTCGCGCAAGGTGAAGCCGAGCGCGACGCCAGTGGCGATCGCCGCAGCCAAGGTGCAGCCAGTGCCGTGCGTCGACTTCGTCGCGATGCGCGGGTGCTCGAAGCGCGCGGCTTCGCCGTCCGCGGTACGCAGCAGATCGACGATGGTGTCGCCGGGCAAATGCCCGCCTTTGATCAATACCGCACTGGCACCGAAGGCGAGCAAGCGATCCGCCGCACGCTCCATATCCGACTCGGTCTCGACTTTCAGACCGGACAGCGCTTCGGCTTCCGGCGCGTTGGGCGTGATCAGCGCAGCGAGCGGCAGCATCCGCTCCACCAAAGCCGCGCGTGCGCGCTGTTGCAACAGAGCCGTGCCGCCCTTCGCCACCATCACCGGATCGACGATGATGGGCAGGCGGCGCGCACGCACCTCGAGCGTCGAGGCAACCGCGGAGATGATCTCCTCGGAGAACAGCATGCCGGTCTTGACGGCATCGGCGCCGATATCCGCCAGCACCACCGACATCTGCTCAGCCACGAATTCGGGATCGATCGGCAGCACCCCAAACACGCCCAAAGTATTTTGAGCCGTTAGCGCGGTGATCGCGGTTGCGGCATAACCCCCCAACACGGTGATGGTCTTGATGTCGGCTTGGATGCCAGCCCCGCCGCCGGAGTCGGAGCCTGCAACGACGAGTACTCGGCCCCTGGGTTCCTGCGCTTCAGCCATATTTCGATAGTAGCGCGGAGTGTCCGGGCGTGGCTATGCTCCCGCCTACCATCGTGGGTCCGGCCATCGCAGAAGATCGCGCAAAGAGCTACATCGGCAAGCAGCTCGCCGGGCGCTACCAATTAACCACGCTGATCGGCCTCGGCGGCATGAGCTCGGTGTTCCGCGCGACGGACCTCGAGGGCAAATCGGTCGCCGTCAAGATCTTGTACCCCGAGCTGCTCGACGGCGAGGCCGGGCAGCGCTTCGAACGCGAGTCGAAGGTCGTCCAGGGGCTCTCGCACCCCCACGTGGTGAGCACGCTCTCGTCAGGCCGCGACGAAGCGCTCAACGCGCACTTCCTGGTCATGCCCATGCTCAGCGGGCGCGACATCGACAGCGTGCTCGAGGAGCACGGCGCGCTCGCTCCGGAGAGCGCCGTGCGCATCGCGCTGCAAGCTGCACGCGGCTTGTCCGCGGCACACCGCGTGGGCATCGTGCACCGTGACGTGAAGCCCGGCAATTTGCTGCTCGATCGCGACGGCCCCGAGCTGATCGTCAAGGTGTGTGATTTTGGGATCGCCAAACGCGCCTCTGTATGGGGCGAGGAATCCCTAACGGCGACGGGCAGCCAGCTCGGCACGCCGGACTACGCCGCGCCGGAGCAGCTCCGGAGCGCGAAGGAAGCCGACGAACGCGGGGACATTTGGGGCCTTGGCGCGACTTTGTATCAAATGCTGTGCGGCGTCGCGCCGTTCTCGCATATCGAATCCGTTCTGGACCTGATCATCGCCATCTGCGACGAAGACGTGCCACACCTTCAAGATCGCGCGCCCTGGGTCGAAGCTGGCCTCGCGCGTGCCGTGCACCGCGCGCTCAACCGCGATCCGAATTTGCGCCCCGCCACCGTCGAAGATTTCGCCGACCGCTTGCGCCGTTTCTCGGGCGGGGACGAGCTACTCGACGACTCGCGCATCACTCCCGTCTCCAGTGAAGTGCGGAAACGCGTCGAAGGCCGCGCCGACCTCGCGCTATCAGTCGCGCAACCCGAGCCCGCTGGCGCCAGCCTGGCGGACCCACTCGGCCTGAACGGCAAGAGCTTGAGCGGAAAGTATCGCGTGCTGCGCTTGATCGGCAAAGGCGGCATGGGCTCGGTGTACGAAGTCGAGGCAGCCAACGGCCAACGGCTGGCGGCGAAGGTCGTGTCGGCGGGCATGGCCAACGCTTCGCCCACGGCGCTCGAGCGTTTTGCCCGCGAAGCTCGCACTGCCAGCGACATCAGCAGCCGCAATGTGGCCCGCACGGTCGACACCGGCTCGGACGATGCCCTCGGTATGCCGTACATCATCATGGAGCTTTTGCACGGCATCGAGCTGTCCGCCGTGCTCAAGAAAGAGGGCGCGCTCGACCCGCAAGTCGCGGTTCGGCTCGTTCTGCAGGGTGCCAACGGCGTCGCTGCCGCGCACGCGAGCGGCGTCATTCACCGCGACATCAAGCCAGCCAATTTGTTCCTGCAGGTCGATGACGTGTCTCAGCAAGTCACGGTCAAGGTCTGTGATTTTGGGGTCGCCAAGCGCACGCGGGTCAACGAAACGAGCAACGGAGTCAGCCATCTGAGCCTGACACGCACCGGCAGCATGCTCGGCTCACCGATGTACATGTCGCCCGAGCAAGCCAAGAACGCCAAAGCGGTCGACGAACGCACCGACGTGTGGAGCTTGTCCGTCGTGCTCTGGGAGGCGCTCAGCGGGCAGCGGCTATGGGGCGGGCAAACGTCGCTCGGTGAGCTGATCATCGGGATTTGCACCGAGCCGATCCCGCAGCTCGAAGCGGTGGCTCCGTGGGTACCGCGTGATCTCGCGCGCGTCGTTCACCGCGGCTTGGAGCGGGATCCAGGCTTGCGCCCGAGCTCGGTGCGCGCGTTCATCGAATCGTTATCCGTGTTCACCGGCGGCACCGATCGCGTGCAAAAGTCTCAACTCGTGAAGATGACCGAAGCCGAACGCGGCGCGTTGCAAGTGCGCGTGAACATCAGCGCCTCCGCCGCAGCCGGCATCGCGAACCTTGCGCGCGGCGGCCGCGGCGGCACCTCCCTGCCGCCCGAACGGCAACGCCGCTCCGGGCGCCCGACCTCGCAGAACAACAGTTGGATCGTGATCGCCTTGATGATCGCGGTGATCGGTTCGCTGTCCGTCGAGCTCGGGTACTTGTTGCACAAGCGCTGAGAGCCCAGCCAGAATTTCGCCTAGGCGCCTGGAGCACGACTGCCAGAATCATGGCTTGAGACTCGCGCTAGCGCTGGGGACGGTCTCGTGCCCTCGCGTGGGAGCCGATCTACGTCGGCCTTCCGACGTGGATCGAGGTGCTCGCGGACAGCCTAGACGCCGCAGAAGCGCGTCCGATGCAAATTCTTGCATCTCGGGTGCGTGATCAATCTTGAGAAAACTTTTGCATTCGAACCGCGCCGCCGAAGGCTCTGACGCCATTCGACTTGCCGCGTGACCATCAAAACCCATTGTTTCGCGCCGGCAGACGCCTCAGATTACTCGCCATGGCTGCCCTCCACACCACGGTGAGCGCGTGACCGGGCCGCGACGCAGCTCGCGCGTCGCCCGCGGTTGGACGCATGAAGGCTCGCCGTTCCATGCGGGCGAGCAGGCCGTTCAAAGCGTCGCCGGGGTGCGCGATAAAATCGAGCGCGCGGGTCGCAACATGATCCATGAAGAGATGCCGGATCTACATCGGCAACTATTCGAGCTGCTGCCCATGCTGGTCGTCGGCAGCATCAGCGCCTCGGGCCGGCTGTGGGCTTCGTTCCTGACGGGCCCGCCCGGCTTCGTGAGCGCACCGTCCTCGAAGCTGCTCAAAGTTCAGGCTCGGCCGTTGCTCGGCGATCCGCTGGCGGAGCAGCTTTCAGTGGGCGCGCCGCTCGGCGTGCTGGGTATTCAGCTCGAATCACGCAGCCGCGTGCGCGCGAACGGCCACATCGCCCTGCGGGGCGCTGAGTCCTTCAGCGTCGAAGTCGAGCAGAGCTTCGGCAACTGCCAACAATACATCCAAGCGCGAGAGCCCTATTTCGAGCCCGAGCTGGTCGGCAAGGCCGGCGCGCCAAGCCCTGAAGGCGCGCTGCTGTCCGTGCGGGCCAGCGCTCTACTCACGAATACCGATACCTTCTTCATCGCCAGTGCCTCGGCCAACGCGACCAGTCACGCACACGGCGAGGGCGTCGACATCTCGCACCGCGGCGGTCGCCCTGGCTTCGTGCGCATCACGCAAGAAGGTGACGCCACTCGCCTCACCATCCCCGACTTCCGCGGCAACTTCATGTTCAACACGCTCGGCAACCTGCAATCGAACCCGCACGCTGGCATCGCCTGCGCCGACTTCGCCACTGGCGACGTGCTCACCATCACCGGCAATGCAAAAACCATCTGGGAGGGCCCCGAGCTCGCGGCCTTCGCCGGCGCCGACCGCTTACTGCAATTCGAAGTCGAATCCGGCTTCTTCCTAGAGCACGCCCTCCCGCTCCTCTTCCAAGGCTTCGCCGCC
>DATCFJ010000549.1:0-4455 GCA_036509605.1 Polyangiaceae bacterium
CGTCGACCTTCTCGCCCTTGATGAGCAACACAGTGTCGGCCTGCCCAGTGCGCTGGGCGCTGCCGCTAACATCGGCCAGCTCGCCGTTGGTGTTGTTTTTGCGGGTGTGTGCCACGGCCCAGACGATGGGCTTTGGGCCGCTTTCTGGCCCTGCTTCGATAGCCTGGGCCACGGCGTCGAAAACCGCGACCTGCTCCCGCTCATTGTCCGCGTCGGCTGGCGCGACCCGAGCCACGGTGTCGATCGCGATGTCACTGACCAAGCCAGCGCGGACCATGCGAACCACGTCCGTCCACTCCGGCGAGCCGAGCCGCACGGCTTTGCGGGCCACAATGACCACGCGGTCAAGGGCTGCATCGTCAAGCCCGAGCAGCTTCAGGCTCTTCACGAGCTTGCGGCCGGTGCTCGCCTCGCTGTGTTCGCCTTCAATCAGGACGACCCATTGCCCTGGCGGCGCAGGCTGAATCGCTCGACCGAGGAGCGTCACCACCTCGCCGGGGTTCATGCGCGCCGCCAAGATCAGGAACAGCAGCGTCGTCTTGCCCTCTGCCGGCGGGCCAGCAATCAGGACGATCGTTCCCGCCACCGCGATGTCCATCCACACGTATTCGACGGGTGTCGATGCGAGCTCGAGAATCCGGTCGCGGCCGACTAGGGCAACCTTGCCGAGATACTCCAAGCCGCGCAGTGGTTCGGCAGCTGTCGGCTCCTCGAGCGGGGGCGGCGCGGTATCAGGCCCCCACTGCTCATATGCGGGCGGCTCTGAGGTGGCTTCCTCAGGCTCACTGTTTCGCGTGTCGTTCTGAGCGTTCGGCTTCGTTTTGGGCTCAGGAACCGTGCGCGGGTCAAGTTTGCCGCTGGTCAGGCCGCTAAAAAGCGTCGGATCAATTTCTGAATCGCAAAGCCCAGCCTGGCGCGCTGCTACTCGCAGCGCATCAACAACGTGCGCCTCAACAAGAACACCGCCGCCCACGTAGCGGCCGAGCGCGAACGCTGAGCGATTGAGCTGGTTATTTCGATCGCCAGCGGAAGCTGTGCGAACCAGCTCTACTTCAGCATCGAACGCCGCGATGATGTATTTTTCTTCGCGTGTCGCGTTCGCGTCGACCTTCGTTTTGCGCGGCTCGGAAGCGGGCGGAGCTGAACGCGGCGCTGCTTTTTTCGCGGCCGCGTTCTTCCATGATGCGGTCAAAGGTCGATCTCCGCGGGCTCGATGCACCGCACCCACTTGTAAAATGATCCGCTGTAGTGTCTGCTCGGCGCGATAACGACTTGGCCGCCGACACTGCGGATATCGATCTCTTTCACGCCGCACAATTTGGTGTTGCCGGGTATCGCCGAAGTTTTTGCGAGCCTGAAGAACAGGTGGAAACCGCGGCCGCTCGTGGCCATCAGAGTCTCGGGTAACTTTCCGAATTCGGACTCGAGTGGATCGAGCAACGACAGCGGCCCATCGATGTCGAAGCAAACCAACATGCTGCCATCGAGCTGCTCGCCCATACGCCAGCCGAGGTTGTACCGTTGGGGAGCCGCTTTCAGTGCCGAGTCCATCTTGTTGAAATCGAACGCGGCCGTTTGCCACGCGCTCGCGATCGGATGCTTACCTCGGCTATTGCTGTTCGCGCATTTGAGCTTGCCGCATGCGCAAGCGCCGGCAGCGTCGACCGCGTGCAACAAGAGAACGTGCATGCCGAGCCCAGCGCAAAGACTCAGCGCCGCTCGCTTGTCCGCCTCGACTCGAGCAAGTGCACTCCAGCTCGCTCCGTACTGGCGAGCATCGGCCTCGAGCAGTCGAAGCTCGTCCGGCGTTGCCAGGCCGTCGGCGGCGCGAATCGCCGCACGCTCAACTCGTGCTTCGTCGAGTCGAATAATTTTCGCAGGCGCATTCATCAGAATAGCCTTCGCGTCTCGGCCTCGAGCTCGGCGCCCGTGATCGTGCGATGTTGAGGCTTGCGAGCGGTTAGAGTCTGCAGCGCCAACGTCAGCGCCGAGATCACGTCCTTCAGTTCGCTCACCCGTAACGGGCAACGGTGCGTGACCGTTTCATCGGCGCACACGTTGGACAGCAACACATATGGTGTGCCGTCTCTCGGGTTCTGCGCGATCGCGGTGACAAGCTGCGCGCCGTTCGGGCGTGGAATAGCCGCGACGATCATTGCGTGGACTCCAAGCTGCGGCGCTCCGCAACGGTCAAGCGCTCGTTGCGCTGCTGTTCACGCCATTCATTCTCCAGCCGATGCAAGATCTGCATCGCTCGCCCGTAGTGCCCATCGCACTCGCGGCGTTCACGACCGAGCTGGACTTCAAGCGCGATGATTTCGGCGAGGCTCATCATTCCGATGCCTGCGCTTTCACCCACGCGATCAGCTCGTCGCGAAATATGCGCTTCACGTCGCCGACGCGGTGGTACGGCAGCCCCTTGTCCTTGATCAGCTTGTCGACCTGGCCGGGCGAAACGCGCAGAAACTTCGCGGCTGCCGCCTTGTCGAGCGTGCCTTCGTCGTTCGCAGCGACTGGTTTCCCGTTCTCGAGCTCTAGCTGGACCTCCCACATCGCCTCACGGACGATCGGAATCAGGAGCGGCTTGAGCAATGCGAGCAACGCATCGTGTGGTTTCGTGCTATCAGTCATCTGGTTCTCGTTTCTTCGAATGCCGCGCAGCTACCCGCCAAGGTTCGCGCGGCGTTCGTGTTTCAGGGGTTCGGGAGGCGCCTTCTCAGCGCCGCGAAGACGGTGGATGAGGTGCGCTCGTGCAAAGACGTCGGAGCGCCAGAGGAAGGCGACATCACCATCGCGGAACGCAGGAGCGCCGACGCTCGGCAGCGGACAGCGCGCGCCCTCGGGTTCGTTCGGTCCGCTCGCAACGATGGCCGCCGCACGGAGCGCGGCCCGTATTCGCTGTTCGTTGCGGCGCTGGCCCTTAGTCAAGCCGCCTCCGCCTTGGCCGCCATCGCGTTCGTGGCCGCCTCGCACTTGGCCCGCATGCGGGGGCTAACGGCGTCCTGGTTCACTTCCCAGATCCGCCACGTATTCGGCGCGCAATCTGCGAGCGCCGCCGCTTCCGACTGAGAATAGCCGGCTTTTTCCCGGATTTCTTTCACTCGTGAAACCATGGACACACCTTCGCCTAGTAGTTTTCGTCTCAGACCTGCCGCAGCTTCAGCCGCCCGCTGTCAGCTATCCGCTGTGCAGCGCGAGCAAGTGAGTGCAGTTTCTGACGACTTGCTTGCTACGTAAGGGGACACAATTAGCGGCGTGCGAGTCCCCGACGTTTGCTCTTGATAGGCCGCATGCCCAGAGTCCTGCCGTCGGCGCCGACGACAATCTGTTTTGCAACCTCGCCTGGCGCGACGGGGATCATCGTGACGTGCATTTTGCCGTCGCGGCCCTTGAACACGCCCGCCCCGTAACGCTGAAGATGCTTCTTCATGGTCGCCGTCTCGTCGTCGATGACGCTGGCTGCACTGACGCCGGACTTCAACTTGGCCGCGGAGAGGTGCGCAACGGCTTCTACAGGCTTCGCTTCGCCCACTGCGAGGAGCCAGAGGATCGCAAGGTCCGCAGGTGCCGGCGCGTGCCTCGTTTGGAACAGGTCCTTGTGCTCAAGCTCGTGCACGAACCTAGCTCGTACATCTTTTGGGCGTCCGGCCGCCTTCGGCCCGGCAGATTCAGTCGCGCGCGCAGAACTGTGCCGGCGGTACAACGAAACTAGCCGACTCTTGATTGCGGCGAGCTCGAGGCCAGCTGTCTCGCGCAGCCGGTGGGCGCACAACTCGACTACCGCCGCCCCGAGGTCCTCACGCTGGTTGAAGTGCACACCGGCGTGAGGCTCCTTGGCCAAGGTCGACATCTTCGGCACTCGGGCCACCCGCCGCACGGTACCAGGGTTGCCGTCAAACGGCATTGGTCACCGTCCCGACCCGAAGCCACATGCCCGCCCGAGCCGTCATCACCGGAACGGGGTCAGCCCGCCAACGTTGCCGGTTGGGCTTATCGTTTGCCCGATGCTTCCTGACCAAAAGAACGAAGCGGCAGCTTTTAGGGTACTCGCGAGCGCCGAGCTTAGTTCCCGAAGTGGCATTGCTTGCCAGCTTGCACGTCGCTCGACGGAGAGCCGATGCGCGTGATCGTCTCTACGGTCTCGCCTGGTTTGGCGTGCAGCCTGACGCGCGGCGCAGGGTCCACGTTCGTCCAGACCTCGCACGTGACGGCAGATTGGCAATGATTGGTAAGCGTCACCAGGTGCGCGTAGCCAGCGCCGCGGTAGCTCGCGTGCGCTGAGACTGCAGCGCAATCCGTCGCGCCCTCAGCGGCAGCTGCAGCACCGAATAGCGCGGCGATGGCGCTAACGAGCGCCGCGCCGATAAACAGCCGTTTAGCGTTCATCTGCGCTCAGCCGGCAGCGGACCAGTAGCCATCTTGCCAGACCCACTGATTGCCGTCCCACACCCATTG
>DATCFJ010000550.1:0-10558 GCA_036509605.1 Polyangiaceae bacterium
TGGGTGTCGGCCTGGGCGATCGCTTGGCGCTCGGGCTCTCGTTACCCACCGTGGCTTATGAGGATGGCACGAACGAGCACCTGATCGGCGCTTCGCTGCCGCACACCGGCCTCGGTGACCTGCGCCTAAACTTGAAGGCCACCTTGCTGCCTGGAGGTGAGCTCGGCGGCTTCAGCGTGGCCGCATTGGCAGCCGTCACTTTGCCAACCGGCAACGCGCGCACGTACGTCGCCGAGCAAGCGGCAACCGGCGAGGTTCGCTTGCTGAGTGAGCTGCGCTTGGTGGCAGTCGCGGTGCGCGCCAGCGCGGGCGTGAAGGTGCGCGGCGCCGAGCAGACCTTCGTTGGAGAAACCTTCGGTCACGAATTGCCTTGGGGTCTCGGCCTGATGCTGCGCCCGCAGGCGTTCGGCATCGACGAAAAAGGCCGCTGGGAATGGTCGCTCGAAGGCCACGGCGCGGTCGCGATCACGCCCAAATTCGGCTCCCATGCGCAAACTCCCGCCGCGCTAGCGCTGTCCGCGCGCTACACCCCAGGCGCGGTGTCCTTGATTGTCGGCGCCGAAGCACCGCTCGATTCCGCGGTCGGCGCACCCAACGTGCGAGCGGTGGTCGGCTTGGGCTGGGCGCCGCGCGTGCACGACCAGGACGGCGACGGCATACCCGACGAAGTCGACCAATGCCCCGAGCTGGCCGAAGACAAGGACGGCTTCGAAGACAGCGACGGCTGCCCTGATTTCGACAACGACGACGACGGCGTGCCCGACGACAGCGATCGCTGCCCGACCGAAAAGGAAGACGTCGACGGCTTCGAAGACGACGACGGTTGCCCCGACCCAGACAATGATCACGACGGCATCCTGGACACGGTGGACGCCTGCCCGAACCAAGCTGGCGCGCCATCCACCGATCCCAAGCAGAACGGTTGCCCCGAGCGCGACCGCGACGTCGACGGCATCCCCGACTCGCGCGACAAGTGCCCGACGAAGGCCGAGGACCGCGACGGTTTCCAAGATGAAGACGGCTGTCCAGATCCCGACAACGACGGCGACCACGTGCTCGACACGGACGACGCCTGCCCGAACGTACCGGGCCCGGAGCGTTCCGATCCGCTGCTCGACGGTTGCCCGAGTCCCGACAAGGACGGCGACACGATCGACGACCAGGACGATAAGTGTCCGGATCTGCCCGAGAATTTCAACGGCGTCGAGGACCTCGACGGCTGTCCTGAAGTGCCCGCGGAGAAGGCCAAGCAAAAGCCAAAGCCGGATCTCGCGTCGCTCGACACGAGCGGCAAGTCGCCGAAGCTCGTGCTGCGCGGGCCGATCGCGTTCATCGTCGGCCCGGCCCCCCCCGTCGGGGATCACGAAGCGCGTTCCGTCGAGCTGGATCCAAAGTCCGAGGGCACGGTGCGCGCGCTGGCGGAAATCTTGAATCAGCACCCAAGCTTCGTGGTTCTGGTCGGTGCGCGACCCGCATCGGGCAGCCCCGAGGCAGCGCAGCAAGCGCTGAATCAATCGTTCGCCATCGTGTTCGCGCTGCGCCGCTTGACGCATCGCGATGAGGTTGCCGAGAGCGTGAGCTTCGAGGTGGTCAAGCTTGCGCCCGGCGCCGCGGCTCGCGGTATCGGCTTTGGGCTACTCGAGTGAAGCGCTGGGCCGCGTTGCTTCTGGTGTGCTTGGCAGCCCACGAAGCCAGCGCGCAAATCTCTTCTGGCCAGCGCTCGTTTCGGACGCTTCCGGCGCCGTCCACGCAAGTCACCCCCACACTCAAGCATCGCCTGGGCGTCGAAGTTGCCGAGGCTCTGCTCCGCAGCCAAAACCCCGAAGATCGTGAGCGCGGTTTCGAGCGGCTCGGAAGTATTGGCACCGCGCAAGCCTTGGATTTGCTGCTAAAAGCCTTCGAAACTGGCGGTTCGGCGCATTCGGCCAAGGACCGGCTGATTGCGGTGCGGGCGCTCGCGCCGCACGCCAGCGTGCCTGCCGCGCGAGATTTTCTGGTGCGCATCATGGTCGGTGTGGGGAGCAATCCGGAGCGACCGGAGGCCATCGACGGCATGATCGAGCACGCGGCTGCACTTGCTCTGGCCGCGAGCGGCGACGACGGCGCGCTGTCTGCGCTCGGCAAGGCATTGCGCCAACCCGGCCATGTCGCTGAAACGGCGCGCGACGCCCTGCTCGCCTTCCCGCCCCAGAACCTTGCGCCCGTCGTTCAAGATTTGCGCTCGCCGACGCGGGCGTTCGCCAGCCTGCTCGGTGAGCTCGGAGACGCGCGCGCGATACCGGCGTTGCGCGAGCTCGTGCGCGGCGCTCCCATCGAGGTGCGCCCGGAAGCGGCGGCGGCCCTGGCCGAGCTCGGCGTAAGCGAAACCATCGAGCTCGGGCGTCATTGGCTCGAACACGAAAGCGGCGCGGATTTTCAGATCGCCGCGACGCGCATCTTGCTTCACTTTCATACGCCGGACGCGGCCACGGCAGTCGGTCGGCTCTTGCTCGAGCGAAGCACCCACGCCGTGGGCGTCGAGCTTGCAGGCAGCGCGAGCCTGCCCGCGCTGTCCGCCACGCTTTTGCAACAAGCCCGGTCAGCCTCTGACGAGGAGCGCAGCGCGCTATTTTCAGCGCTCGGGCTTTCGGGCACGCGCGAGGCGATTTCTTTTTTGGGTGGGGCGCTCAGCACGCGCGCGTCGTCGTCGGCTGCTGCGCTTTCGCTCGCACTCTCGCCCGAGACGCAAGCCGAGTCAGTGCTCGAGCAGGCGCTGCGCGTTGCGAGCACGCGGCGCGCGGCGGTCCGCGCCAGCATCGTGCGCAAGGTAGCGCTCGACCGCGTGCCCTCCGGCCTGGACGCGGCGCTGCAAGTGCTCGCGCAGTCGCGCGACGAAAGCGATCGAGCGCTGTACTTCCAAGCCAGCGCGGTGCTCGATCCGGGACGCATCACTCTGCTGCTGAAGCGCGCTTCGAATCCGGAAGTTCGCGCTCTGGCGCGTGCAGCGCTGGTGCCCGGCGTGGCGCGCGCGCTGGCTGAACGGCTGGCGGCGGAGCCCGACCCAGCGTTGCGCGAGGCGCTCGCGGTCTGCTTGGTCTCGAGCGAAGCCGCCGAACGAGTCCCGAGTGACGTACTGCTGCAACTGATCGACGCGCGCGGGCTCGCCGCGCCGTTGGCCGCGCGCGTCTTGGGCAGCCGTGATTCGCGCGCGCTGCGTCCGAAGATCACGTCCTTGCTCGCGAGCAGCGACAGCTTGCTGCGCAGCCACGTAGCGCTCGGGCTCGGACAGAGCGAGGACAACAGTGCGCTCGGCATTCTCGAGCGCGCTTATCGTTTCGAGACCAACGCCGGCGTGCGGCTCGCGATCGTGCACGCGCTCGCCGCACGGCGGGAACGGGCGCGGCTACGCCCGCTCAGCTTGGCGCGCACGCTGGACGGTTCGGCACAAGTGCGCGAGGCGGCCGCGCTGGCCTTGGCCGGCGCGCACCCTAACAACGACGGCTCGGGCCCGCAGACTGCGTGGCTGGATTTCTCGCACGAGGCGGATGCGGAGGTCGGTCCGGCGCCGGCGTTGGGCGCGCTCGTGATCACGGCGGGCGGCCTCGCGTTGCCCGTGTTCGCGGATCCGGACGGAGTTTTGCTGTTACCCGCGCTGCCAGCGGGCCCCATCGAGCTTCGGCTTGCAGCGCCGGCCAGAACCGACGACGCTGTCCGACCAAGGCACCCATGACCCGCGCGAAAGCCGCCAAATCAGAAGCAAACCCGGACGCACCCGAAGCCCTACAAAGCTTCGAGCAGAGCCTCGAACGGCTGCACGAGATCGTAGAGCGCCTCGAGTCGGGCGAGCTCGATCTGGAAGCATCGCTAGTATTGTTCGAGGAAGGCGTGCGCTTGTCGCGCGCCTCGCAAGCGCGCCTCAACTCAGCCGAAAAGCGGATCGAAGAATTGCTGGCAGTCGACGAAGAAGGCAGACCGGTAGTCCGCGAGCTCGACATCCTGACCCCCTGAGCCAATGAGCCTCGCCGCATGACTCAACGGGTCGTTCGCAACGCTGCCGCACTGGTGATCGGCAACGAGCTGCTCAGCGGCAAGATCCGCGATGCGAACGTCTCTGAATTGGCACGCGCGCTGCGGGCGCTCGGCATCCGCTTGCAGCGCGTGGTGATGCTGCCCGACGACATCGCTATCTTGGCCGCTGAAGTGCGCGCGCTCAGCGCGAGCTACGACGTCGTGTTCACCAGCGGCGGCGTGGGTCCAACCCACGACGACGTCACCGTGGAAGCCGTCGCGCGCGCTTTTCAGGTCGAGGTCGTGCAGGACCCAACGCTGAGCGAGCTCTTACACGGCGTGTATGGCGATCACATCACCGACGCTCACCTGCTCATGGCGCGCGTGCCGAAAGGCGCCGAGCTGCGTCGCTCGCCGGACGTCCAGTGGCCAACGCCGGTGATGAACAATGTCTGGATCCTGCCGGGCATCCCCGATCTATTTCGGCTCAAGCTGCTCACTGCGCGCGCCTGGCTCAAGGGCCCCGTGCCGTTCGTCAGCCGCGCGCTGTTCCTCCGCATCGAAGAACCGCTATTGAAGCCGCTGCTCGATGCCGTCGTCGCGCGCCACCCGAGCGTCGAAATCGGCTCCTATCCCAAGTGGTTCGATCCCACGTACCGTACGCAAATCACGTTCGATGCCGAAACCGCAGACGCCGCACAGGCAGCGCTCGAAGACTTGCAGAGCTTGGTCGCCGAGAGCGACGTCGTGCGTGTCGAGTGAACGAGCGCGTGCGTGGCTGCGCTGTCAACGGCGTTCTAGGATCACGTAGCCCGCATCACCATTGGGCCAATCGCCGTGTAGAGCAGCGGGCTCTACGATGCGATATTGTGACGCAATCGGCGCGCGCAAGCGCCGAAAGAGCCTATCGTCGTTGAGCGAGCTGGCCGTCAAATACAGACCGTCGTAGGTGCCGTTCAAGAGTCTGGTCTCGAAGGCGTTCGGCCAATGGCCGAGGTCCAGCTCGCTTGCGGAGCTCAAGCGATCGAGCGGTACGTCGCGCCGCCCAACTTCGAGCCACGCGGCCATGCCCTGAGACAAGGGGTGCCGACCTCGAGCGAGCATACCCCGCAGCCAGTCGACTTCTCGAGCGTACGCCGCGAGCAGCTGGCGACGCGAGTTTCCGACGACGGGTTGAACACTGCCCGCGGTCGATGACGCCACCCAGAACATGACGAGCAGCAGCGGAGCGCCGCCTCGCCAGCGGCGTGAAGCAGCGTCCAATGTTGCAGGCAAGATCGAGACATCCCCCAGCAGCGTAAATAGCGCGACCGAGCCTCCGATGGCGAACGGCAGCAAGCTGTTGTCCCGACCACCGAGCTTGCAGTAGGCGACCAGCGAGGGCAGCCCAAACCCGAACGTGAGCAGCAAGCAGCGCGTCGCTGCACGCACATTGGCCCGCGCCACACCTGCGCCGGCTGCGCCCAGGACCGCCAGCCAAGCAACGAGGAAGATCAGCCCGGGCGCGCTGCTCGGGACGTCAACCAGACGCTCCCAAAACACCGGGTGTGAGGCCTGCAGCCGAATGGCGTAGAAGCTAAACTTGCCGAGCGTGGCATTGAACAGCGGGATAGTCGCCAGAGCCAGCACACCGCCGACGCTGAGCGGCACGAGCGCAGCGAGCCGGCGTTCGTACAGCACGGCGAACACCAACCCGACTCCGATGCCGGCGCCCGTGAGCTTGAAGCACGTCGCGACTATCGGCAGCAGGGCGAGCGCCAGCCAATCCCGACGCTCGAACGCTTCGAGCCGGAGGCACAGCGCGAGCGCCGCGCAGAACCAAATCATCAGCAGGTGATCGGGGTGCACGTGTGGCGCGAGCAGGCTCGAGAACGTCACGTTCGCCAGCGCGGCGACCAGCGCCGGGTAGGCGAAACCGCCCAACGCGGCACGCAAGCGGGCGCGGAGCCAAGGCCATAGCGCGCGGGCGAGAATCACCGCCGACAAGAGCTGCCAGAGCAGTCCGAGCGCGCGATGCGCGCGCAAGGCTAGCTCCAGGTGAAACGGCCTGAGCAACGCGTACTGCGTGAGCTCGAGCCCCGGCGAGTAGGAGTAGCTATTGACCCGCTCGAGCGGTCCGTAGAAAGGCTGACCAGCATGCAGCTTGAGCAGATTCGTGAGCGCGGGGGCCTCGGACCAGATCTTGAGATCCCCAGGCAAAGTCGCGACTGTCGCGATGCACGCTAGCTTGGCGAGCAAGAGGCACAGAACCAGACCGCCAAGCGCAAGGCACCAGACGCGCACCCGGTGCTCGCCCGCAGCCTCGAATCGACGGAGCAAAAGCACGCTCACCGAGACCACGAGCAGTAACGAGAGCGCGTAGGAGGCGAGCGCTGCGGGTGACGAATTGACGCGAAATGCCAAGCGCAGCGCGACGCGTTCGTCGCTGCCGACCGCGAACAAGGCGCCGTACAGCGCGGCGGGCGCCAATAGACCGACCCCGAGCGAGATTCGGTACGCGCGCGCGGCTGCGAGTGGCACCACAGCCAGCGCGACGACACCGAAGGAGGTCGCGACGGCGACCCACAGTGGCGGATCGTAAGCTGCCAGACTCACCAACGCGGCGCCCGCGAGCAGCTGGCACAAAGGCTGGCTGGAGCTCACAGGCCGAAGCAGCGAGATGAAGAGAGCGCCCCAACCAAAGACCGCACACCAAAGCCCAAAGCCGCCCGCTGACGAGCCGAGCGGCACGGCAAACGCGACCAGCAACAGGACCAAGCTCTCGAAACCGAACAGGCACTTTCTTCCCGCGTCGGCTGTTCGGCTGTTCGTTCGCGGACGCACCCGATCTCAATCTACGCGAGATCGGCGACGACCGAAAGTAAGGGCCCGCGAATGGCTAAGTCGGTCGATGATCGCGGCCCCGGCCCCCGGCTGGCGAGGCGCGACGAAGGCGCATACCGCTCGTATGTAACTGAGGAGCAACGAAGCCACCCGGGATGCATTGGCCGCGAGAGCGATCGACTTAGCCATTCGCTGGCCCTAAGCCGCTCGACTCTGCACGGCGGCCTTGCTGGCGAGGTCCTGCGCCTACGCGATTAATGCGATGTCCTCGGGACCGTTGCTCGCCTTCGGACGAAGCCGCAGCCGACCCGCAGCGAGCGGTTTCGTCGCTCATCATTCGCCGCGCCCCTGTCGATGGACAAAGGCTCCGAGTGTCCCCCGCGGAGCGGCGCAAGGAATCAGAGGCGGGTCACAACTGTGCCTCGCTTCGACCGAAGCGATTGTAACTGATGGGACGCGACACTGGCGCCGTCGGCGCATTGCATAGGTAAAGCGATTGGCTATCTATGCTGAAACACTCGGCACGTGCGGCGCGCGACTGACGTCAATCGCCAGCGCTTCGTCCCAAGAGACTGCCCGCAGCGACGGCGCGACGACGAGAGCGCGCCGCCCGGACATGGCGGAATCCGCGCTTCGCGAATGGCACCAATGTGGCACAGGCGAAATCCGACATCAGGGGTCACCGGAACACGTCGCGCTTCCGATCAGTGGCGCGCCTTGTGAGCACCACGCCAGCAGCGCCGCACGTTCGTCCGCGGTCAGCAGCGCGACGGGCGGCGCAAGCTCGATGAATTGTGGCGGCATGTACTCGACATCGACAGCGCTCGCCATTTGTTCGAAGCGCGCTTTACCCTTGCTGTCACGCGCTTGTGTGTCCGCGTACGTGAGCAGCGGAAATGGCGCGCCGTGCTCGAGCGGGGAGCGATGACAGCGCTGACATTTTGCCGACAAAACAGCCTGAATTTCGCACCAACTTGGATCGCGCACGGAGCTAGCACCCGAGCTCCCTCCGTCGTCCGCCGAGTGCTCGACTGCGGCAGTGCCTCCGCACGCGACGCACAGCGCAACGATCGCGAGCAGCCAAGACCAACGAACGCGCGCTCGCTCCACGCGCGCCGCTCGTCGACGCACTTCCGAACGCGCGAGCGCTGCGATGTTCATGTTTAAATCCATTGCCCCTCGCCTCAGCGAAACGGCAACGAGCCGCAGACGAGTAGTACATTTTCCCAACAATGAATCGCGCGCGTGGAATTTTGCGCGATGATGTGGGAGCGAGTGATCAACTGGAACGGTCAATAAAATACCGATCCTGACTTTAGCGCACTGCACTCGATGCCGTTACGGAAGGCAACTGCGAGCAAACTCGCTTGTGTGATCGTCGCCGCCGACTGGCGGTCTTCGCCACCAAGCCGAGCGGCTCTCGAACGACGCTCGCGCATGCCACAGAACTTTTCGCTTAGTAACTCAGTGTTCTGCCAAGATACGGGCAAGGAGATTCCCACCTTGGGCCGTGCGGGACAGTCGAGAATGACCTTCGGCGCAATCTGAGCGCACGCTCCAGCGAGCCGCGAATAGGCATAAAGCAAAGCCTCCGCGCACGCTTCTGCCCCCTAACACGAGAGCGGAATGACTAACTCCTCACCATCGATCGACTTGTTCTCGGGCTCGCCCTTGGGCCGCTACGAGCTCCTGATGCCAATTGCCAAAGGCGGCATGGCGCAGGTGTGGGCAGCGCGCCTGCATGGGACGCGAGGCTTTCAGAAGCTGGTGGCGATCAAGACGATCCTCTCGGGTGCCATCGACGATGCCCGAATGGAGGAGATGTTTCTCGAAGAAGCCCAACTTGCGTCTCAGATCCACCACCCGAACGTCGTGGGGACGATCGATCTCGGTGAGCACGACGGTATCCTGTACTTGGTCATGGAATGGGTGGACGGCGAACCACTCAACCAAGTGATGTCGAAGGCGGCCGCAAACGGTGGCGTTCCCCTGCCGATCGGCGTCAATCTGATCGGTCAAGCTTGTAAGGGCCTGTATGCCGCGCACAATCTTCGCGACGAGCACGGCGCACTGCTGGGCGTGGTGCATCGTGACGTGTCGCCGCAGAACCTATTGGTGACGTTTTCCGGCACGGCCAAACTCGTCGATTTCGGCATTGCTAAAGCGACGAGCAAGGCCGGCGGGTTCACCGAGGTGGGCGAGGTCAAAGGCAAGTTTGCGTACATGGCGCCCGAGCAAGTCCGTGCCCAAGCCGTCGACAACCGGACGGATCTGTTTGCGCTCGGCATTTTGCTGTACCAAATCACGACCGGTAAGCATCCCTTTCGCGGCGAGCACCCCGCCGAAACCGTGCAAAATATTTGCTCCGAGCGCGGGCCAACACCGCCCAGCGCGTTTCTTCCCGACTACCCAGCGGATCTCGAAGCAGTCGTGCTGAAGGCGCTCGCCAAAGATCCCGAGCACCGCTTCGCGACCGCCAACGACATGCTAACGGCGCTCGAGGCTGCCATGCCCGGCCCGCTCGAAGCGAGCTTCGACGTGCAAGTAGCGGAGTACCTGCAGTGGTTGTTTGGCGCCCGAGCCGCCGAACGTCGTACCGCGCTGCGGGTCGCGCAGGAGCGCGTGGATCAACAACGCGCGGAATCGGCATCTTCGATCAGCGTTGGAACGCTGCGCGCGATTGCCATCGATCACAGGGACAACACCGGGTCGGGACCGCTTCGGCGCTCCAATCCGATCATTTCGGCCTTGGCCAGCAGGGCTACTCCAACGCCTCTACCCGCCCCTCAGGGGCATTCGAAGCACGCGCTGGTCGCGCTCGTTGCGGCGCTTGCGCTCGTCTGCGGAGGCCTCTTGTTGCAATTGTCGCGCAGCTCGAGCCGAGCGCATGAAGCCGCGTCGTTCGGTCCGCTCCCCGCCGAGTCGTTCGGGCAGCCAGTCCCACGCGCAGCCGTGTCTGCGGCCCCGCTGCCGCCGAGCTCCGCACCAAGCACGAAGGAGCCTGAGCCGAGCGACGAAGCGAGCGATGACAGCAGCAAGAAGAAACGACCGCTACTTCGCGATCGCAAGGCCGCGCACGGCGTGCGGCTCCCGGCGGCGAACAGCGCACTGGCTGCTGCGCCAGCCTCCCCCTCAAACACGCCGGCCACGCCAACCGCAGCGGCCACAGCTGCTGTCCTACCAGCCAACACCTCGGGCCGCGGCGCCTTCGGTGGGCGCCACTGACCTGCCGAATAACGGCCCGAACCAAGGGACTCATCATGTCGCTTTCGAACATTGACCACCGCTCGACGCTTCGCCCCGCGTTACTGACCAGCTTGCTGGGAGCCGCACTCTTCACCGCCTGCGGCGCCTCACCGCCCGGGCTTTCGGTCGGCGAGGTCGCAGGCACCGCAGGGAATGTCTCGCCCAGCCAAGGGGGCGCGGACGACGTACCGGCGGCGGGCAGCCCGCAAACTGCGGACGGCGGAGACGCCCAGGGTGGAGCCGACGTTGGCAACGCCAGCGGTGGCGATGCGACCGCTGGCAATGCGACCGGTGGCAGCACCGAAAGCGGCGGTGGCGCGGGAACCCTCAGCGAAGCGGGGGAACCGGGACAGGGCAGCGGAGGCGCAGGCGATGTGAAGATCGCAGCGGTCTGCCCGTTTCACACTGATGCAGTCGTCGCAAGTGGTGGCGAAGGAGCGAGTGCCGGTGCGGGCGGTGGTGCTGGTGCTGGTGCTGGTGCTGGTGGTAGTGGCGGTGCCGG
>DATCFJ010000551.1:0-4992 GCA_036509605.1 Polyangiaceae bacterium
TCGCCTGCCACTCCTCGGGGTTATTTTTGACGTGAGCCGTGCCGCGCACGTCCGTGAGCGCAGACGCGGGCTCGCCCTCAGCCAGGCGCTTGGCGATCTCCCAAGCGGCGCGTTCGCCCATGCCGAACACGAGTAGATCCGCCTTGGCATCGAGCAAGACCGAGCGCCGCACGGAATCCGACCAATAATCGTAATGGGCGATGCGACGCAGCGAGGCCTCGATGCCTCCCAGCACGATCGGCAAGCCGGGGAACGCCTGCCGACACAAATTCGAATACACGACGCTGGCGCGGTTCGGGCGCGCTTCGGTGCGGCCGCCCGGCGAGTACTGATCCTCACCGCGCATCTTCTTCTGCGCGGTGAGCTTATTCAGCATTGAATCCAAATTGCCCGCGGTCACGCCGACGAACAGCTTGGGGCGCCCCATGCGCGCGATGTCCGCCGGACTCTGCCAGTTCGGCTGAGCAATCAGCCCGACCTTGAAGCCGCGCGCCTCCAAAAAACGAGCGATGAGCACCGGACCGAACGCAGGGTGATCGACGTACGCGTCACCGGTGATGATCAAGATGTCGAGCTGCTCGATGCCGCGCTCGATTAGATCCGCCTTGGTCGTCGGCAAGAAGTCCGCGTTCGGCCCGCGCTTTTGCGACCGCGACGGGACTCGGAGCTCGACCAAGGACATTACCGGCGTGTGTAGCACGCGTGCCGCCTTTGGCCCGCGAAGTACGTTCCAGAGCTATTCGGCGGTGCCAAACGTCTCGCGCAGGCGCACCATGTCGGGGTCGAGCACGTAGCCGCCGATCCCGATGCGCAGCGACACGGTGATCTCGTCGCCCCAGGGCCACCACAGACCGTAGCCGAGGAGGCGCCCGGAGGTGTCACCGGTGAACACGCGCTGGTCGGTGCGCACTCCACCTGTGGCTTCCGCGACTTCCTTCAACGCGGGCGGCCCGTTGACGATGGTCTTCGACGTCCACTCGTTCGGCAGAAAGCGGAGCACGACCGCACGCGCTTCGGCTTCGAGCTCCACGTTGAACGAGGAAGCCACGCATGCGAACCGGCTATCCCAGCTCCATCCGCCTTTGATCCAGGCTTTTTTCAGTTGCTCGAACACCGCGAACAACGCGGCAGACGAGCCAGCACGAGCGTCCATGGTTCAAAACATAGCCGAGAACGACCTCGATCGTCAGGTTTTGGGCAGGCGTCCCGTAACGAGTCGTTTTTGTGACCCGCCACGCAGGCCTGCTAGTCGCATATTTCCGCGGTTTTCCTACGGTCTGCCCGGGTCGGCCCGGAGCCGCGATTCGGTGAGCGGGCCGCTATGGCGCGCATGCCGCGCGCCCCGCACCGCTACCAGGCGAGATCCGCCCTCAGGGCCGCGGTCATTTTGTCGGCCAGCTTCTGGTGGGTCTTCAGGCTCGGGTGGTAGTCGCAGCCCAAGCCATCCGCCGCGCGGTCCTGGATGCCGAATTCCAGCAGCGTCAGGTTCTTGTCTCCTGCGGCGGCGCGAGCGGCGAGCACGCCGCGCAGGTAAGCGGAGGCCAGCGCGTACTCCGCGTCCTCCAGCATCGGACCGACCGCTAGAAAGAAGCGCGCCGCGGGATAGTGCCCGCGCAGCTCGCGAACGAATTGCGTGTATGCATTTTGAAACGCGACGCCCGGGTCGCCCTTGGCAAAATCGTTCGTGCCCAAATTGATGACCACCGCGTCGGGCACGAACTTCGAAAAATCCCAACGGCTCGTCGCGCGCTCGGGCAACGTGCGCGGGTAGAGCTCGGGCATCGCGCGGGCGGTCGTGCCGTCGTTGTTGCGTAGCATGCCGATGCCGGACCAAGCCACGGTGCTTAGCTCGGCTTGCAAGCCACGCGCTGAAATTGCAGCGTAGCTCAGGTAGTGATTTTCGGTCGAAGCGCCGAATTGACACGGAAAAGTGCCCTCATTTCCGTAGCCCGCGGAGATCGAATCACCGATCACTTCCAGGCGGCGCGCGGCAGCTGGAGCATTCGGCAAGTAAGCGTTCGGCGCGATGTCGAAGACGCTGAACGTGGTCTCTCCCAAAAACGCTTCGCTGCGTCGATACAATAAGAGATCATGCGAGCCCTCACTGAGCCCGCTGCCGAGCGAATAGGTCTTCGCCCCTGGCTGCGTCGACAGCAGGCTGTGTTTGCCGTCGAGCACCACCTCGAACACATTGTTCCCACCGTCGCGAAGCGTGACGCCGACAGCGCTGCCCACGAAGCGCACGGCGATCGCGGTCCCTGACCACGCGAACACTGGCGCCGCAGGGTTCGACTCATCGAAGCGTCCGATCAACCGCGGACCTCGCGGCGCTCCTCTCTTGTTCACCGTCGCGCCTCCGGCCGAGATCTTCCCGGCGCTGTTGCCATTAACGTGCGACGCGCAACGCACGCACAACAGCGAGCCCACGAGCCCAAGTAGCAACACCTCGCGCCGCACCCCAGCAGCTTGCCAGGGAGCGCTCCGCAGGGCGCGCTCCGTTTCAGCTCCGTTTCTTTAGCAGGCCACGTGGCCGGCAGAATCGTAAACTCCCGTGCGATTTTCTCTTGTTGAGCGCTCGCTTGCCTGTGCTATGAACCGCCCCGCCGTCAACGGGGCGGTAGTTAAGTTGGTTATAACGCCGGCCTGTCACGCCGGAGGCCGCGGGTTCGAGTCCCGTCCGCCCCGCAAGTTCTGTTTATGGTTTCGCTGACTTACAACGCCGTGTGCGTTTGACGCGTGCGAAACTAGATCACCGGGAAGCTCGGGAAAGACAATCCCGAAGCCTTCCCGGGAAGCTTCCGCCATGCGGATGTAACGCTGCGTCGTCTCGAAATCGGTGTGGCCGGCGCGATGTTGGATCTTGAGTGGGTCGTCCCCTCGAATCGCCATCCAGGTGATCCCGGTCGCGCGCAGGTCGTGAAAGCGGATCGGCCGCGTCGTCGGCGTGCGGTAGTGCAGCTCGTGACGATCGACGCCTGCCTTCTTCAGCCAGCGCCGCAGCCCGCGGGCCATGTCGCGCTCGCTGGGCATGTCCGGCACCAGCGCCCCCGTTTCCTCCTGCTCCTCTTTGATGAGCGCCAGCAGGGGCACGATGGCGTCCTCGATGGTCACTGTCCGATGCCGCCTGCCCTTGGTGGCCTTGATCTCGCCTGTGCGCTTGCTGAGCGCCTTGGTGATGCGCATCGAGACGTGCTCGAGATCTAGGTCGCGGCACTGCAGGGCGCGGAGCTCGGCGTCGCGCGGGTAGAGGTAGATCGCGAGCGCAACAATGCGACGCCACCGCTGCGGGACCTTGTCGCACGCCACGAACCGCAGAAACTCGCTCGGGTATAGGCACTGCTCGCCGACGTCGTCACCGCGGTCGGGCCCGCGCACGCCGGTCGCCGGGTTGTCAGCTCGGCAGCGGATCTCGTCCTTTTTCGATTCCGCGGCATCGCCCGCCATCTTCGTCGCTGTCGCCCAGATGTTGATCGCCGACTTCCAAGCAAGCTTCTTGTCCTGCACCTTGGCGTCGAGGTCGCGAGAGAGCTTTCGGAAGTCGTCGCGGTCCCAGTCTCGGACGTGCTTCACACCAGCGCTCGGCGCGATGTGCAACAAGTAGTGCGCGGTGTTGTCGCGCACTGAGCTGTAGCCGCGCGCTGTGCGGTCGGCGAGCCATGCTTTGACCCATCGCCCCATCGGCGTGTCGGGGAGCTCTTGCGAGACTTCCTGCTTCGCCTTCTTCGCGTAGATCTTGGCGTAGATCGCTGCGTGGTACGCCGTGCGCTCGCGAGCCATCAGGTCGGACGTGCCCTTCGGGAACGGCTTCAATCGCTTGCGGGAGCCGTCGGCATACTGCACCTGCCCTTGTAGCCGCCCGTCTCGAGTCGGCAACACGGTCCCAACGCGCGGACGGCCACCCTTGCGCCGCGGCTTGGGGTCTTCGTCGGTCACGGTCTTCCTCCTCGATCGCAGACGAAGCGCAGGAACTCGACGAGCTCCCCACGAAGCGCATCGCATCGTTTGCTGCTCAGTGTGCTCACGTCGCGCGGAAACTTAAGCACCTTCTCTGCATGCGCGCGCAGCGCTTCAGGCAACGTGCTCCGGTCAAGCTCTCCACGGAGCACACCTAGCATCGGCGTACCCACGATAGGCGGAAGCGCGTCTAGCTCGCTGATCGCTTTCTCGAGCAAGGTTTTGATGTTCGCAAACGTGTTCTGGTCAGCCATCGTCGCTCTCCTTTTTTTGGCGTGCCGGGAGCAGCCGCAGCCGCCTCCGATCCCGTGCTGCTACAACCGCCGCGCCGATCGTCGTCACGATCCCCAGAACGCGCGCGACCTCCGCGGGCGTCAATGGCTCGCCTTCCTCGCCGAGCCGCATCCGCGCGACGAGAGATCCGAAGGCAAGTTGCGCGAGCTTCTGGTCTTCGATGGGAAGGGCGCTGCCCGCCCATGGCTCGCCCGGCGATCGACCGAAGCCCGTGAGTTCATCGCCGACATCGAAGGGGCTCAACGCGGTACCTCCGCTGCTAACGCGGCGTTTGGTCATGTCGGTTCACCTTGCGGGATGACGCGCAACGGCCCGCGAGTGTGCTTGCGCGCGGCGACTATCGCCGCGGTGACCGCTCCCAGAACCTCGAACAAGCGATCGAAGTCGGCAGCCTCCAAATGACCGAGCTTCATTTCGGTAAAGAGTGTGGTCATGGCCATCACTGCGGCCTGCCGATCTTCTTGGCTCAGATTGCGGCCAGCCCAGGGCTCGCCCTCGGAGCGGCCGAAGCCCGAGATCTCATCCAGGACGTCCAGCGTTCTCATTGCGCACCTCCTGAGCCGGGCTCGACCCCGGACGCTAAGTTGACCCCATTCGCCGCCGCCTTCACGCTGAAGTGCCTCCGCGCCGTCTGCGCCGACGCCTTGAGCGCTGCAACGAAGCTATCCGGTCCCCACGTCCAAGCTAGCGCGTGACGCTCGATGTCGCCCTGCAGCTCGGCTAGCGCCGACGCTTCATCGGCCG
>DATCFJ010000552.1:0-6016 GCA_036509605.1 Polyangiaceae bacterium
CGGTCGCTTGGAACCTGCCTGCCGTCGGCGCGGAGGCCGAGCGCAAATGCCAGGTAGATCCCGGTCAAGAGTTGCGTCTTACCGGTGCCTGCGCTGGCGGCGATGACGGCGTTCCGCTCCAGGCCTGGAAGGCTCATTCGCCTGCCTCGTGCGGAGCCGACAACGGTCGGCGGCAAATGTCGCGCGCGTCACAGTGCTCGCAGCTTCCCGGTAAGGCCGGCTTGGCGGGTACGCGACCGGAACGCAGGCCGAGCAGCAACTCCTCTGCCCTCCGCAGCTTGTCGCTGATGGCCGAAGTGCTGGGCTCGCTTTCTTCCAGTGCTGCTTTCCACTCCGGTTTACGGCGTTGCAGGCTCAGATAGCCGGAGCTGACGCGGCTCGCGTGATAGTGCTCGGCGACCTTCTTGGCGTACAGCCACGGTTGCAGTAGCTGGTCGCCGTGCTCGCCAGTGAGACGCACCGAGCCCGTCTTGTAGTCAATGATGCGCACGACGCTGCCGTCGCTGTTGCGATCGATGCGGTCGATGCGCCCGGAGACGAAGTGCGCGCCAACGGGCAGCGCAGTCCATTCCTGGTTGTTACCGAAGGCGCGCTCGGCCTCCGCAAACCAGACTCCGTCGCTATTGGCGAATGACCAGCGTAGAAGTGCTGCGACGTCTTCCATGGCCGCAGTCAGCGCAGCTCCACGAAGCTTGCTGCTCACTTGCGCACGCAAGAACGCCTCGGCACGCGTCAGCGCGTCCCGCTCGAGCTCGGCCGGCTCCCGGGTGCCGAAGTACTCGCGCGTGCCGGTCAGCGCGACGGCCAGCGCCTCGTGGATCAGAGTGCCGCGCTCGCGCGCGCTCAAGCCGTCACCCACGGCGTCATCGCGGACTGCGCGCAGGACGACGCCAGAAAAACCCAGGAAAGCGCAGCGCGCGTAGCGTTCGAGCTGTGTCAGCGCCAGCGGGCGCTCGGCGTCCCCGCCGACCCAGCGCTCGAGGGGGCCTGCTCTGCCATTCTCGAAGCCGAGCGGGCTTTCCGGGTTGCTGTAGAAGTCCTGGCGGCGGAGCTCTAAATCGGCGCGCATACGGACTTCCGCGCTGGCTGCGGGCAATGGCACGACGCGCCGTGCCTTGCGATCGAGCGGCGATGCGGGTTCAACGAGTGTTTCGCTCGGGCTTAGATTCATGACCAGGCGGCTCGCGCCGCTACCGCCGCGCGCGTCCCGTGCTGCCCAGGTCACGACGCTGTGCTCCGCGCAGGACATCGAGCCAGCCAAAGCAAGACGAGCGAACAGGCCGCGATCCGCTGCGGTCGGCGGTCGACTGTGCGCCGGCAGCTGGTCGATCAGATCTGCGTCGAGCACGCCGTCTGAGCTCGAGCTTTGCCAATCCAATGTCGACGATGCGGCACGGCACACGATCAACAAATCCCAATCGAGCCCGGCCACCTCCGCGGCCCGTGCGACACGTAGCGTCCCGGCGCGCCCGGCGCCTTGGCTGGGTCCGACAGAAGCGAGCGCAGTCGCAAATTCTTGCGAAAAATCGGCCAATTCTAACGTTTCGTCGGCAAGACCAAGCAGCTCTGCGGCAGTCACTACTCGCTCCAGCGCCATGTCGATCGCTCGGCCTGCGCGCGCGTTCTGTCCGAGTGCGCCGAGCGGTGCTTGATCGCTCCGCTCCGCGTAGCGAATGGCCTGCGTCAACCCGCGGCGCGAGGTAGACAATAGCCCGAGCTCGGAGAACAGCTCACGCCACCGTTCGCGAAAGACGCGTCGCGTGCTGACGACTCGCAGACGCTCGAAGCGCGCGAACAAGGCAGACAAGACCTGGTGCGCGACATCGAGCGCCTCGCGGGTGCGTTCGTCTCCCGGCTCCAGGCGACGACGGCGCGTTTCGATAGCCGACAGCAGCTCGCCGGCTCGGTCGACACGCACCGGTAGTCGGGCGATCGCCGCCACGAAATTAAGCTGCGGTTTGGCGTCGAGTAGAGCACTCAGCTCGAGATCTGGAGCGCGCAGCACGTCTACTAGGGCGTCGCGCAGCACTGGCCCTTGAGCCAAGCGGATCAATTCGAGAGCGGCGTGCGCCTCTGGGGCGGAGCTTGCCGACCGACTCCAAGCTTCACTGAAGGGCAGGCGAGCCGCGGCGAGCTCGGCACGCAACGGCTCGAGAAAAGCGTCTGCGGCGTCGACCGGGACGATCGCGATTCTGTCGAGAGCGGCGCCGCGTGCCAGGGCGTCGAGCACCGAGCGCGCGACGACCCGCGCCTCGCTCGCCTCGTGCGCCGCTTGAATCACGGTTGGTGCGGCGCCCCCCGGCCGCGCATCGGCGAATTCGAGCTCTGGGGGATCGTTGTCACTCGCCCAACGCTGTTCGAAACGCGCGGCAATGCGTGCGACGGCATCTCGGAGGCCGTCCCCCAAATCCGTTCGCACGGTAGGTAGCTCGACTACTACGCCGCCTCCAGTGCTCGTTCGAAGCTTGCGATGCAACGCCTCGACTAGCGCCAGATCCCCGTTTTCCCAATGGGAAACGCCGCGCACGCGGGCACGCTCGACTCCGTCGAGCTCGCGAACTGACACCGTGCTTAGAGCGCGCGCGGCAAGCCAGGCGTTTTCGCGCTCATCGCGCAAGCCGAGCTCGGACAAGCGTTGATTCGTGCGCTGCAAGGCGTCGCCCAGCAGTGCGCCGCGTGCGCCACCGGCGCGAGCGACATCTGCCGGATGAGCGCCTGCGCGCCGGAGCTGCCCGAGCGCGTCATCGACAGCGAGCGCGAGCGCGGCAGGCTGCCCGCGCAACGTTCGTCGCGCCAAGAGTCGCGTGGTCTCGAGTGACGCCTCACGTTGTTCCGGGGCGGCGGCTTCCAGCAGCCGAGTCGCGAGCTCACGCAGGGTCAGTACCCGTGTGCCGCGTGCCGCCTCCCGCTCTGCTTGACGCTCGCTCGCGACCAGCACGAGCTCGGACGGAGTCTGGCGGTCGAGATTCACCTCATGCGACTACCGGCGCCTTGAAACTCCGTCAAGGCGCGCGGGGCGGGGCGGGGACATTCAACGTCAGTGCGATTTTCGCTTTTCGGCTTCGTCGCGGGAGCCCTCGACGGCTTTGGCCGCGGCAAAACGGACTTCCGGCACGACCAGCGAATCAGGCACGGGCATGTCTGGCACGATCAACAGCTCGAGCACGACTTGAGTGGTCGTGTCGTCGAGCTTCTTCAAACGCCACTTGGCGTCCAAGCGTTTGACATTGCCTTTGCCGTTTACCATGTGACCTTCGACAATTTCACTGCCGTCGACCTGCTTGACGGGCTCGAAGCGAACGATCGCCCAAACCTTGGCGGCGCCCTTCAAGATCGGCACCTGCAAGTAGACGTCTGTCTTGTCACCGGAACGACCGACTACGCGCGACTTCTCGAAGCGGGAGATGAAGCTTGCGTAGTTCTTGTAGTCGAGCACCACCGCGCGCACGACGTCCTCCGGAGCGTCCACGTTTCCGCGCGCTGCGCCTGCATTCGTATCGGAATAGGGGGTCTTCACGTCGAAGCGATCGACCTTGCGCCACTTCTGAAGCTCGGGGCCGGCGGCAGGAGCGGCCGCCACCGAAACGCTGCTAAATAGCGTGCCGGCGAGAAGAGTGAGGGCGCTCGCGCGGCCCATGCCACGGAGAGAATTCAATAAGCCACCGGATCTGAGTTTGGTCATTGGGTGCCTTGCGGTCGTGTCGCTTATTCTTACTGGTCGGACTAGCTGAAGTTTCCCTGACGGCAAAAGTTCCGTTCGAGTAACCCGGGTTGGGCTGCAACCCGCCCTAAGCCCCGGTACTGCAGGGCGCGTGCCGACCCATTCTCACGCACGAAACATTCAATAGTGACGGTTTTCCCAACCGCCAGCCAAGTGAAATGCTTTTCGTTCACGCGCCAGGTGTGCCTGTCGGAGCCGAACTGACGCAAAATCACCACACCCTCTGACGGCCACCGCGAACGCCCGTTTGCGGCGTCGATTGCCAGCATAAATGCTCAATCGTCGTCTGACACGAGCGGAGCCATGGTGCAGGTACCCGAAAACTGTACGCCCTTGTCCATGAAGATCTCCGGCGAATGCAGCGTCCCGGAAACCCGAGCCGGCACGTACAGCTCGATGGCTCGAGCGGCGCGCACGTTACCGGAAACTGTCCCGCCCTTGATGATGACCGTGGCTACGTCGATTTCAGCGTCGACCTCGGCTCCGTCGCCAATCACGAGCGTATCCGGGCTGCGGATTTCGCCGCGGAAGCTACCGTCAATGCGAACCCGACCCTCGAACTGGAGCTTGCCCTCGAAATGGGTGCCCCGGCCGAGGAGAGCGGTGATTTCAGTAGCGGGGAGGGGCGCCGGCATGGGGCCACCATAGCGAAAAAAAAGCGACGAGAGTAAGGTCGTCGCAGTTCGCGTGGTCGCTAGGACGAATTTCCGGCACTGGCGAGCGGCACTGCTGGGCGCCGCTGTCGTGGCGGCCCGTCCGGCGCACGCCGAGGCACCGCTCGTCACCGAGCCGTCGGCTGTTGGACCGAAAGACACGGTCGCGCCGCTGAGCCGCTCGACCCAACCCGGCGTGCAGCCCACGACGCTCGCCTGGCATGACACGTATTTTTATTGGGATAACGCCGTGAGCACCAACACACTCGGCGTCGGGCAATCGTATCAGAGTCGCGATCCGGTGTACGAGCTGACGTTCGGCCTGCGCCCCCGCTACTACTTCGTGGACGAGCCAGACAAATCGATCAGCGTGCGCGCGGATCTCGGCGTCGTTACCGAACGCACCAACAGCGACACCACGACCGAGCAAGGGGAGTGGTCGGCGACAGACTTCGAGCTATACGGCGCGTTCGCGTACGAGCTCCGTCGGGGCGCGGACGACATCACTGAGCTTTCGCTTCGCTTGCCGAGGGTGGTCCTGCCGACCTCGAAAATCAGCTATGACAGCGGCAAAATTCTCGGCTTGGGCACCCGCGTCGCGCTGCGCGAGGATGTCGCGCTGGAGGGCCGCGGCGAGAAGTTCTTCCCGAATCTCGAGCTGTTCGCCAAGGTCGAATACGACCACCAATTCACGCAAGCCGAGACCCCGACCAACTCCGGGCTCGAGCGAATTCGCCTGGACCCCGACGGCCATTCGGTGGTCTCCGATCAATTGAGTGGCGCCACTTTCGCGCACGACGCCATGGACTTCGGCGTTGCCGCTTCGTTGCACGTTCACCAGGTCGTGCTCTGGACGACCTCCGCCGATATTCGTCCCGCGTGGAAATATCCCGTCAATCAACAGGTGTGCGTCGTCGTAAGCACAGGCTGCACGGAGCCCGGTGGCGTCTCGAATCCGCAGACTCGCTCAGTGCTCACTAATTTTGCTTCCGCAGTGCTCGTGACGTTGAACGACACGTTCGGGCTGTCGTTCGGCTACGCAAACCTAACCGCCCAGCTCGGTCCCGACGGGCGTCGCCGGGGTGTTTTTTACAGCCCAGACGCGCGCTTTTACGCGACGCTCAGCGTTTCCTTAGACCACCTGTATAGCGATCTGTCGCACCGTGACCGGCAGAGCGCGAGCCTCGCGGGCGCGTCGCACAATCCCTGATCGTAGTGCGCCGTCGCTCGTACCTCGCGTTCTGCTCGTTCGTCGGCTCTGTCAGCCTGCCGCCCAACTTGCGGGCCGCTGAGCCTGCTCCGCGTCCGGCGCATGAGTACCGTGTCGAGTTCGCCGCCGATCGCGTCGAAGTCGATGGTGAGCTCGGCTCATTGCAGCTCGATGGCAATGTGCATGTCCAGGCGCAGCGCTATCGCCTCAAGAGTCAGCACCTGCAATTGCAGCGTGGGCCGCGCGGAGTCGAGGCGGACGGCGCCGCGGACGTCGCGTTTTGCACGTGTGACGACCCGCCGGTCAAGCTGCGCGTGAGCCGCGCGTTGCTCGCGCCGCCCACAGATGCGCTGTTCGAGCGCACCCGGCTCGAGCTGTGGGGGCTGCCGGTGTTGTGGCTGCCGGTGTTGTGGCTGCGCGCGCCGACGCGCG
>DATCFJ010000553.1:0-2332 GCA_036509605.1 Polyangiaceae bacterium
CGGGGACTCAACCGCACGGAACACTTTGGATCATGCTCAGCAGCCCGCGCTCACAGCTGCCGCGGAGCGGCTTCGTTCAACTTATATTTCTGCCGCGTGCCGCGTGCAAGGTAGGTCTGGGGACGCGGGCTAAGCTTGCGAGCATTTGCGAAGGGCGGGGAGGAAATGCTGGTCGGTGTAGGCGGATAATTAGAGCTTGTGGGCGCCGCGGCGTAGGCGAGGAAGGGGCGATCTGTATAGGCAGATAAAGCGCCGTTGGGTCGGGGCGCGCGGTCAGTCTAGGGGGCTGCGGACGGCGAAGGGGCCGCGGTTTAGGACGTGGGTGTAGATCATGGTGGTGGCTACGTCCTTGTGACCGAGGAGCTCTTGGATGGTGCGGATGTCGTAGCCCGCTTCCAGCAAATGCGTCGCAAAGCTGTGCCGCAGGCTGTGGCAGGTTGCCGGTTTGGTGATCTGAGCTTTGAGCACGGCTGTGTGAAACGCGCGCTGGAGCACTGTCTCGTGCAGATGGTGGCGGCGGAACTCGCCGGTGGTGCGGTCGCAATACTGGCGCGTTGCCGGGAAGACCCACTGCCACGGCCACGATTGCGCGGCGTTGGGGAATTTTCGTGCGAGCGCTCCGGGAAGCGCAACCGTGCCGGTGCCTGCCTTCGCGTCGGACTCGTGCTGGGCTTTGACCGAGCGCAGGTGCTCGGCAAGCGGCGCGCGAAGCTGATCGGGCAGCAGCGTGAGTCGATCCTTCCTGCCTTTTCCCTGGCGAACGACGAGATGTCCCGCCGGGAAGTCGATGTCCTTTACTCGCAGCCGAGCGCACTCCAGCAGGCGCAGGCCTGATCCGTACAGAATTCCTGCCATCAGCTTTGGCACGCCGGTCATGTTGGCCAGAACCGCGCGCACCTCGGCCTTCGACAACACAACGGGAAGTGAACGTGGGCGGCGGGGGCGCGCGAGGCCCTCGATCCACGGCGCGGGAGCTCCGAGCACTCGCTCATACAGGAACACGATGGCGCAGAGAGCTTGCTGGTGCGTCGAAGCGCTGGCGCCGCGCGATACCAGATGATCCAGAAACTGCTTTATTTCGAGTTCGCCGATCTCACGAGGGTGTCGCCGATGATGTTTGATGAGCCGCCTCGCCCAGGCGACGTACGCTCGCTCCGTACTCGGGCTGTAGTGCCGAGAGCGAAGCTCTGCGCGCAGCCGCTCGAAGAGCATTGCAGGACGCGTTGGCGGCGGTGGCTGCTGAACCACGAAGACCGTTCGGTCTCATCGCCTGGAAAGTTGCTTCGGGGCCAGACGACGACGAATATCGACCTAGGCGTCTATATCCGTGGCGGCTACTCAGCAATAGCCGCCCTAACCCCGCCGCAACGTAACCAACGCAATCTCCGGCGGCACCGCAAGCCGCATCGGCGGGCCCGTCGTGCCCAGGCCGGCGTTGACGTACATCGCGGTTTTTCCCGAATAATATAAGCCGCGTGAGAGTTGGCGGGTGAGGCGGGCGAGGTTGAAGCGGTCGCTGAAAAAGGGGATGCCGAGTTGGCCGCCGTGGGTGTGGCCGGTGAGCACTAAGTCGGCGCCGGCGTTGGCGACGGCTTCGAAGGTCCACGGGTAGTGAGAGAGCAACACGAGGGGCGCGCCGGTCGAGCAGTCGCGGACGACGCGAGCGGCGTCGGCGGGCGACGCGATGCGGCCATCGAGCCCTGCTAAGACGAGCTCCGCGTTGCCCCGGCGCACGACGTGCGAAGCGTTACGCAGTACGGTCGGGCCCCGAGCTGCGATGAGACGACTGAGCTCGTCGTTGTGCGCTTGATCGTGGTTGCCCATGGACACGAAGACGCCGTCTTTGGCTCGCAGCACGGCGATGGCGTCAGCGACGTCCGCGTAGAAGCCGGTGCCGCTCGTCACTAGGTCGCCCGTCACGACCGCGAGATCCGGGTTCAACGAGTTGCTGAGCGCGGCCCACTCGAGCGCACGCCGCTTCGGGTCGAAGCTGCCGACGTGCAGATCGCTCAGTTGTGCGATCGTGTACCCGTCGAATTCCGCGGGTAGATCGGCGATCTTTACGTTCAACCGGCGCACGCGCACGAAGCGGCGCTCAATCCAGATCGCCCACACAGACAGCGCCAAGCCAAGCCCGTAAGCGACGCACAGCGCGGCGCGCCAAGACTCGAACACGCCGCCGCGCAGCACCGCGACCGGGACTGCCAACACAAGACACAAAGGACTCGCTAGCGCCGCGAACAGGCTCGCACCGAACAGCGCGAACAGCGGCAAGTCGACGAGCAGCGTGATCCAGCGTGGGCGCGGACGATCGCGCAGCTGCGCGACGAAG
>DATCFJ010000554.1:0-7020 GCA_036509605.1 Polyangiaceae bacterium
AGCCGTTGTCGGTGCCGCGCTCGATGGCGATGAACTTCGAGCCGTTCGTCGTGCTGGTGCCTTGGATCCACGGACAAGTAGTGTCGCTCATGCCGGTCGTTTGCATCCATGCGATCGGCAGGTGGGTCTTGGGGCTGGGCACGTAGATGTTGTAGTTGGCCGGGGCGATGCCGACGGCGGCGCGAATGTCCTTCTGATGGTTCACCGACAGTGAGTAGGTCATCATGCCTCCGAAGCTGAAGCCGGTGGCGAAGACGCGCGTCGTATCGATGCACAGATTCTCTTTGACGAAGGCCAGGAGGTCGTCGAACAAGACTGAATCCGTTGGCTTTGACGTATCCCAGGTCCCTGACGGATTTCCCGGCAGTGCCTGAGGGGCCAGGAAAATGGCGGGTTCTTTCGCTGCCTCTGCCAGTGGCTTGAGGAAGTAGAAGTTCTGCTGTTGGACGGCCTCGGCGGTGCTGCTGATCCAGTGTGACGTGTAGAAGAATTTGTAAGGCTTGGTCTGGTCGTAGTTGGCGGGAATGTCGATGATGTAACTCCGCGCTACGCCGCCGCTCATGATTGTCTTCTTGCCGCTGGTTACCGTCGTGGGCTTGTTGCAACCAGCACTCATGACCGGGGGGTTCTTCAGGGGGATAGCGCCACCGCCGCCGGCAGCGCCGCCCGCGCTAGACCCGCCGCCGCCCGTCGTGCCGCCTCCGCCCTTTCCTGCGCCGCCTCCGCCCATCGACTGACCACCCATGGAAGGTGAACCGCCCGCGGCGAGGCTACCACCGGTGGTCGAGCTGCCGCCCGTGGTCGAGCTGCCGCCCGTGGCCGTGTGGGTCGTCCCTGCGGAGCCCCCGCTGGAGACACCAGTGCCGGCTGTTCCGGGTGACCCGCCGGAGCCCGAATGCGTCGGATCATTCTGAGCAGAGCAAGCAGCGACCAGAGCGCCGACGATTGAAAGCAGACGACTTGATGTCATCGAGAATCTCCTTGTGTCGACTGCACGAACGGCGAACCGCTGAAACTGTGTTGGTGGGACGCGGCCTCTGCGTTTGCATGACCGCGCGCCGTGTTGGGCTACGGCCCTGCGTACGCTCATTACCATACTCCATTTCGCATCGCGCGGCGGTCGTTGCGACGATTGATCCTTGGCCGCGAGCACTTCAGACCCGCGGCGTCAGCTCGGTTCTTCCGCCCGAGTCGTGTTTTTCTTCCGCCGGAGTCGCGGTTTGTCGGACTAGGCGTGAGCCCGTCTCGCTCCAGCCGGGCCCGAGCTTCCGTGATCCAAGATCTGGACGACGTGCGAGCTGCGAATCGATGCCGCCGAGCGGGCCTCGCGGTGGAACCGATTGAGCGCGTCCGCGCTACCCACAAAATCAACCAAGTCCAACAGCTTGACCGCGACGGGAGCGTCCAGACCGAGGTGCTCGGCGCGCCACACCGAGCCCATGCAAATCCATATCGAATTCGTCGAATTCGAACGTTGGATTGGGTTCGAGGGCCCTCGGCTGGGTGAGGGCTCAGCGCGCACTGACGCGCTATTGCGTGATGGGCACGTGTTTGCAGTCTTGGCTGGCGGCGTCGATACGCGTGCCGCCGTCGACCAGCTCGAAATCATTGGGCGTGAGCGCGCCGAGGATCGCATTGTTGATCGAGGCCGAGGCATCCGCCGTTGCGGAGATGTAGATGTTGCCACCGTCCGCTAGGTACATGCCGTAGGTTTGCAGGCCTTTGGCAACGGTACGCGCGGCGTCGCTGGGCAAGGAGGCCAAGTTGAAGTTTCCGCGCAGGCGAAGCCGTGCGCCATAGGGTAGGGTGTCAGCACCACCGGTCGGGCCGCCCAAATGCGTCGCGGGGTGAACGTAGACGGTGGCGGCGATTCGGTTGTTGTCGATCGTGAAGCGCAGCGCATGCTTCACGCCGGACGCGACGTCCTGCTGCGTGAGCACGAGCGGCGCCATCGGCAGGCCTGCCGCGTCCGCACCCGTGCAACCATCGCCGCGGCTGAAGTTCGGCGGATTTTGTGGCACCCAGTAGTCTTTTGTGAGGTCCCAGACCACGAGGCAAGTCGCCTTGAACGTGCCGCCGACAGCCATGCCGCCCGTGATGTTCGACTGATACAGCTCGTACAGCCGAGGCCCTTGATACACGAACAAGTGGCAGTCACCCCCCGTGCAAGCGTAGTTTTGCACGCCCTCGCCTTTGCCAGCGGGAGGCAAGGGCACAGGCGCGGTGTCACAGTCGGGTGAGTAGAAACTGGCGGACTTGGTGAACGCGCGTCGTGCCACCGCAGGATCGGCCTGATTGATATTGAACGAGAAGTCGATGCCGAGGGCAGTGCGGTTCGGCGCGTCGCCCCACCCGATAGCGTTTAGCGCATCGAGAATCGTTCCGGATTGCGCGTCGACCTTAGCGTTGGAGATGTCCTGGTAGAACGGCGCGCTGCTCGGAAACGTGCCCGCACCGACTTGCCCGGCGCCCGCCGCACCCGCGCCGGCGGTGCCAGCGCCACCAGCGCCAGCGCCCGCGCCCGCGGTGCCACCGCCCGCGGTACCCACGCCGCCCGTGTCGGCGCCGGAGCTACCCGCACTAGCCGGCGCGCCTCCCACGGTCGCACCGTCGCCGCCCGTGTTCGCACCGTCCCCGCCGACGTTCGCGCTGCCTCCTGCGCTCGTTCCGGCAGCGTTAGCCGCGGCGCTCGTGCCAGCGTCGCTGCTGCTGGCTCCAGCCCTGGGCAGGCCAGAGTTACCGCCTTCACTCGACGAGGCAGAGCTCTTGTCACCGCACGCAGTTAGCCCGCACACACCGACGCAGCCGCTCAGCACCGCACTCCAGACAATACTTCGCGCCATCGTCGAAATCTGAGCGCCGAATGCAGAGCAAGTCACGCATTCAGTCACTCTGCGTCGCAAATGCGTAGGACACTGGCGGTGCGTGTGCGCATATACGGCGACAACTGTTGCACCCGATGAGCAACAGCTGCGCAGCGTGCCGCACGAACGCAAACGCGTCCCTTCGAAGTCAGCGTGTGCAGCAGAAGGCGCGGTCGCGTTCGGTCACGTGGGGAATCGAGCTCCGGCCGCCGCCGCACAGATCCCGGCGAGCAGCTAGCGCACGCGGCTCTCGCCTCGTTCAGTGGGTCGGGAGGAGGACGCCCGCGCTGCTCGTCCCGCCGGCGCCGACTTGGATACAATAACCGCCCGCGCGGCTTGCGGAGAGCGCGAAGCCCGCGTCGGTTCGGCACGGGACCGGCTGCCCGTTCACGCTCAAGCTGCGGTTCGAGTCGAAGTTCCAGCACACGATGCGCGCGTCGGTCTTCGTCGGAGAATAGCCGCTCACTTCCAGGCAGCGCGCTGCCGACCCAACCGGGTCGACTCGGAAGCCGTCTACCCCGAGCGAGACTTGCTCCGGGTCATTGCAAAGCTGGTCACACGGCGACTTCAAGCACTGGCCGGCGGAGCAGAACTTGCCCGAACATTGCTTGCCGCAGGCGTTGCAGTTCGCTGGATCCGACGACAAATCCACGCAGTTGTCGCCGCACAGTGTTTGACCGGCAGGGCAGCCGCACTTCGAGTCGATACACGGCTCGTTTCCCGGGCACTGCGTGTCGCAGCTGCCGCAGTGCGCAGCCGTGCTCGTGAGATCTGCACAGCCGGGCTTGTTCGCGCTGCTGTTGCAGTCGTCTTGACCGGCCGCGCAGGTGCAGCTGCCGCCCTCACAGATCTGATTGTTGACGCACGAGGTATCGCAGCTGCCGCAGTGTGCAGGGGTGTTCGTGAGATCTGCACAGCCGGGCTTGTTCGCGCTGCTGTTGCAGTCGTCTTGACCGGCTGCGCAGGTGCAGCCCGCGGCGTCACAGATTTGGTTGTGGACGCAGGAAGTGCCGCACGCGCCGCAATCAGTGAACGAGCTCTGTAGATCGACGCACTTGTTGCCGCACAGGGTAGCGTGCGCGGGTGGACACATGCACGCACCTTGGGTGCAGATGCCACCTTTGGGGCACGCGCGGTCGCAAGCACCGCAGTGCGCCGGATCGCTGCTGGTGTCGGCGCAGGCGTCGCCACACAGCTCCGTGTCTTGAGGACACGCGCACTGCCCGGCGGTGCAGCTCGCTGCCAGCGGGCAAGCTCGGTCGCTCGAGCCGCAGTGCGCGGCGTCGGTGGCCAAATTCGCGCAGTCGGTGCCGCACACCTGCTGACCGCTCGGGCACACGCATTGCCCGCCAGAACAAGCGGCCGCAAGCGGACACTTGGTCGCGCAATCGCCGCAGTGCGAGGCGTTGCTGTCCGTGTCGACGCAGTCGGCGCCGCACGCGACGCCGCTGCTGCACGTGATGGGTGCGCCGCTACCGCCGCTGCCAGCCGAGCCGCCGGTGCTGCTGGCCGCACCCGCCGTGCCGCCCGCCATCGCTCCGGAACCGCTGAACAGCCCGCTCGACCGGCTGCTACCGCAGTGGATCAGCCCGAGGACCGCCAGTAGGATCACGAAAGCGCGTTGCGCACCGTGGCCGAGGTTCCGCGGCGCGCCGCTCGAAACGCGACGCCCGCTCGCTGACCGCGAGGCTAACTTGGAGGCTGAGGTCAAGGGCATCGCATTTCGTTTGAAGTGTCTCGCGGTCGCTTGGCGCCCGCCCCGGGCCGAGCGCCTCATTGTTAGCCGGCGGCGGCGATTGATGCTCGCCGTTGGCCGCCCGTCAATCAAGTAAAGCCCAGCCGAGGCAATTTTTGCTTCGGCGGCGTATTCTCACAAGGACCCTGTAATCCCTAAGCGGGACGTTTGAGGCGAGATTTTAACGTTGTCCGCACGCTGACGCGACGGCATGCGTTTGGGCTTGCGTCATCTGCGCGCGACGCGGCGGCAGCGAGCGCGGACATTGAATTATGCTTCGGTAAACACGACATCGACGGCGACGCCGGCTCGGTGACCATGCCAAAGACCGGAGCGGCGGGTCGGGACGCTTCGCGAAGTGCCGCGCTGACGTGGCGCAACGCGCGCCTGGTGGCGGTATTCAGGCGGCTCACCAAGCTCTTCAACACGCTTCGTCAATGCCCGGATTGCGTCGCCGAAACAAGCTGGTGATTCCGCAAAACCTGAGCGATCCTGCGCCGGACAGGGAAGTAGCCAGCAGGGAAGTAGCCACGTCAACGCGGCAGCGACGCCATTGGGTTGCGATGTACCCTCCGGTGGTGTACAGTTTGCTCAGTGCAGATTCGGACGGTCACGTTGAGCGACCGCGCGGCAAAGGGAGTTGCGAAGTGTTCCGCGGTACATTCAGGAGAAATTGCTGATCTGGATTGATGCAGTCGAGCTACGTGGCCTCGCCGAAGTTCGTAAGGTCCCCGGATTTCATGATGAGCCCCTCAAGGGTGATCGGAAGGGGCAACGCTCGATCCGGTTGAATCAAGCTTATCGCGCAATCTACGTGGTCGTGTCCGGCGCCGCCCAATTCGTTCGGGTTGAGGAAGTCAACAAGCACCGGTACTGAGCCGGAGAATAGACCCCATGGCAACCAAGAAGAAGCTTACCAAGCGACCGATCAATGCGAGGAAGCATCTCGAAAAACTCACGGGAGCTCCGCTCACGTTCGGGGGGATGATCAACGCGACGCGGCTCTCCGAGGGCGTCTCGCTCGAGGCCTTTGCCCGCCAGCTCGGTGTGTCGCGCGCCTACCTGTGCGACGTAGAGAAAGGTCGCCGTGCGGTTAGCGTAGAGCGAGCTGCCGCGTGGGCACGTAAACTCGGGTACCTTCAAGCACAGTACGTCGCGCTCGCGCTGCAGGCCGAAGTGACGGCTGCCGGACTGAAGCTCCGCGTGAGCGTAGAAGCGGCGTAAAGGCCGAGCCGGCGAGCGGCTCGGGCGTCGTGTGTAAATGGGCCCAATCCCGTTGCCAGCATGTTGCCAGCCGAACCATGCCGCGCCGTATTTCTAAGTGCCGCACCGTGCCGTCCCTCGGCCGCCGATTTCGAATAACTCAGCGGAAAACGCCCAAACCAGCTCAGTTTGGGTAGTGAGCCCGGCGGTTTCGTAAACCGCAGGTCTCGAGTTCAAGTCTCGAAATCGGCTCCGAGAATCATCCTGGATTCTCTCTTTGTGAGGCGGGCGCTTCGATCCATCGGTCCGCGGCGCAGACCGATGGTGAGCGGGCAGGGTAGGGACGCCGCGCAAGACCGGTAACGCAGCGGCCGGAGTCTCGAGCGTTTCGGCCAGCCGCACGTAACGCATGTGCGTGCTCGCGTTCCGATGGCCGGACAAGCGCATGACCTCGTCTTCCCACAGCGTTTTGAACACGCCCGCGAGGTCGTTCTTGATGTGGTGGACGGTCTGCTTGGCTAGTCCCTTGTCGCGCGCCTGCTCCAGGACGTCGCGGACGTCGCTCGCGCTGAACCGCACCGAGCGCTCGATGCTCCGGCGACTCACGGGTGCGGGGCTTCTCTCGAAAGCCAACCCGGCGGGGTACCGGGAGCTTTGGGCTCGGCTCGCTCGCCGCGGAAAAGGTGCTGTACCAAAGCCCGTCGTCGTCCACTCGACACATCGTGTAGCGAACCACTGACCTGAGGAGCCGGATGCGGGAAATCCGCAAGTCCGGATCTGTGGGAGCCCCGGAGGAGCGATCCTCCGGGGCCACCCGGCCCGGCAACGTCGCTTCACCGAAGCCAGCAGGGGCCTGCTACCTGGCTTGCCGGTCGTCCTGGGACGGAACGTTGTCGGAGGCAAGCCGGCGGCATCGGAGTCGACGCCGGCTTGCCTCGCTGTCTGCAACGAGCCGCGCTCTACAAGAAGAGCTCGTAAAGGTGCCCGTCGGCGCCAATGTAATCGACGTGTTCTTGATGGTTCCACGTCGTTTCGTAGCCGGTGAGCTGACTTCCCGCGACGGGCAGCGGCGCGGGCGGAACGGGGACCTTGGTCAGGTCGCGTGCGTGCCAATTCACGTTGTCGAAGAACAGCTCATAGATGTGACGATCGCTCGCCGAGACGAAGTTCACGTGCTGCTGGTGGGGGCTCGTGTATGTGGTGAGGTACCCGTGCAGG
>DATCFJ010000555.1:0-4476 GCA_036509605.1 Polyangiaceae bacterium
GGCGGCGCAGCGCGAAGCGCGAGCAGTGCGCTCGGCACGAGCGCAGAGCGAGAGGTGAAGTCATGAGATATGAGACCAGTAGCCCGCAAGGGTCCGACGGCGGAGCGGACGAGGGTCAACCCCCGCCTGCACCGCGGTGAAGTCGCCAAACAAGACGAGAGACGCAATGCCAGTGATGAAGATGGAGGAGATAGCGAACAAAAGAACACCTGCGGAGTGCGTTTCGGCAAGTCGCGTCAAGCAAAGGCGCTCCCGGCCCGGACCGACAGAGCATGAAGAAGTGCACAAGCACCTCGACGACGTCCTGTCGGCCGGATGTGAGGTCCACAAGTCCGGTTTTGGAGAGGGGCCCCCGAGCGATCGGGGGCCTCTACTCGACCGCCAGGCCGTCCTCGCCGTCTCCTGCACGGGGCACCCCAATCCCGATTCCAAGCCACCGAGCAGCGGGTTTGGGCTAGAATCTCGGCCGGGACGTGCCGACCTAGTGATCAGCCGGTGACCCGGTCTGGTCGTTTCACACACGAGTGCTACTCGGACGCCACGCAACCGTCACAAAATCCCGGTACCCGGTTTCTCGGATGACACGCATTCTGATCGTCGAAGACGAACCCGATCTGCAGCAAGTGCTGGAGTACAACCTCCGGCAAGCCGGCCACGAAGTGTTCGTGACCAAGCTCGGTCGGGAAGGCTTGCGCCTGGCGCGCGAGCAAAAGCCGGAGGTCGTGCTGCTCGACCTGATGCTCCCGGATATTGCTGGCACCGAAGTGTGCAAGCAACTCAAAGAGGCGCCCGCCACCAAGGGCATCAACGTGATCATGCTCACCGCGCGCGGTGAGGAGATCGACCGCGTCGTCGGTTTCGAGCTCGGCGCGGACGACTACGTGACCAAGCCGTTCAGCGTGCGCGAGCTCTTGCTGCGCATTCAAGCCATCGTGCGTCGCGGCAAGGCCGAAGTGAAAGACGTCGAAGCGACGATCGAATTCGGCAAGCTCAAGATCGACCGCGAAGCGCACCGCGTTTGGGTCGAAGCCTTGGAGATTGAGCTGACGGCGCTCGAGTTCAAGCTATTGGTCACGCTGTACGACCGAAAGAACCGCGTCCAGACGCGCAGCACGTTGCTCGACGACGTCTGGGGCATTCAAGCCGACATCACGACTCGCACTGTCGACACCCACGTCAAGCGCCTGCGCGAAAAGCTCGAAGCCGCGCGTGACTACGTGGAAACCGTGCGCGGCGTGGGCTATCGCTTCGTCGGCACTCCCGACGAGGCGACGACTTGAAGCTCGGGATCCGCGCGAAACTCTTTCTGATCTCGCTCGGGGTGATCATCGTATCGGTGGTCGTCGCGTACGCCTATTCGAGCGATCGGCTGGAGCGCGAGCTGACGGATCGCGTGCGCGCGGAGCTGATCGTGCGCGCCAAGCTGGTCGCGCTCGGCGCGCAGTCGTCGTATGCGTTGTGGCAAGACCACGCCCATTGGAATGCCTTGGCTCACGAGCTCGGAAAGCGCTCCAACGCCGACGTCACGTTGCTGCGCAAAGACGGCATGGTGCTCGGAGAATCGCAAAACCACGATGATCCGGTAAGCTTCGCCGAGCACCCGGAAGTGCGCGGTGCCCTCGCGCTTGCGGGCGCGGAGCCGGGCTACGCCTCGGTGGTCGACGGGCACATGCTCGTCGTCGCTGTACCTTTTTCGCGCGCCGACGAAGTCGCGGGCGTCGCGCGCGTTGCGCTGCCATTGACCGAGGTCGATGTTGCGCGCGCCGAGCTATACAAGACGCTCTCCTTGGCGACTGCGCTAGCGCTTGCCGCAGCGATCATCGTCTCCACGGTGGCGGCAGAGCTGGCTTCGCGCACCGCGCGCTCGCTGACCGAAGTCGCGCGGCGCATGGCAGACGGCGATCTGACGACCCGCGCCCGTCAAACCGGCGACGACGAATTCGGCGAGCTCGGTCGCGCGCTCGACCAGCTAGCGAAGAATCTCTCGCGCACGCTCGGCGATCTGAGCGAAGAGCGCGACCGCTTGGGCGGCATCTTGGCCAGCATGCAAGAGGGCGTGCTTTTGCTCGATCGCTCGGGCCACATCTACGTGCTGAACCCGTCGCTCCGCGAAATGCTGCTGGTGGGCCCCGATTCAGTCGGCAAAACCGTGCTCGAAGTAGTGCGGCACGCGGAGCTCAAGGAGCTGCTCGACCTGGGGCGGCGCTCGCCCGAGGCCGTGACGCGCGAAATCGATTTCGGCACGATTCAGCCGCGCCGCTTGCTGGTGCGCGCGGCTCAGCTGCCCGGCGATCAAGGCGGGTTGCTCGCGGTGTTCGTGGACGTCACCGAGGTGCGTCGCCTCGAATCGCTGCGCCGTGAGTTCGTGGCCAACGTCTCGCACGAGTTGCGCACGCCGGTCACTGCCGTGCGCTCCGCCGCAGAGACGCTCCAGAACGCTGCTTCTGACGACCCGGCAGCGCGCAGCGCGTTCCTGGGCATCATCGAGCGTAACGCCGAGCGCTTGCATGATTTAGTGGAAGATTTACTGGACTTGTCGCGCATCGAGTCGCGCGGCCTCAAGCTCAATATGGAGCCGCTGGTGGTCGACGCAGTATACGACCAAGTCCTGAGTTTGTTCGCGGAACGCGCGGCCAAGCGCGGCACCGTGCTCGAGAACGAAGCCCCCGAAGACATGCGCAGAATCTTCGCGGACCGCCGAGCGCTCGAGCATGTGCTCACCAATCTGGTCGACAACGCCGTGAAGTATTGCCCTTCCGGCACCACCATTCGGCTGCGCGCGGTGAGTCACGAGGACAGCGTCGAGTTGCTCGTCGAAGACAACGGTCCGGGCATCGAGCAGCGGCATTTGCCGCGCTTGTTCGAGCGGTTTTATCGGGTCGACGCCGGCCGTTCACGGGACATTGGCGGCACCGGGCTTGGTCTGTCGATCGTGAAGCATTTGGTCGAAGCCATGGGCGGCACGGTTCACGTCGAGAGCACTCCCGGCGTTGGCACCAAATTCGGGGTCGTCTTGAACAGTGATCAGCCGGAAGTAAAGCGCGCCGTCGCCTGAGAGCCTCTCAGCTCGAATTTTTCTACGCAAACCACTGAACGGAGGGCTCGATTTGCGACATCGGGCCTCGGTTCCCTATGCGTAGCACGCCGCGGCGCCGATGAGTGTGCGTTCCTTAAGTAACGATTTGATGGCGTGACGCTTCGCGCCTGACGCAACGGGCGAGATCGCGTACCACGCCTTCAACACATGTACTCAAGTTACGAGGAAGGCCGACATATGATCTCGGTTACACGCTTTGCGATGACCCTGGGCGCGTTCATCAGCCTTGCGGCTTTGGCGCTAGGTTGCGACAAGAAAGAGTCCGCGCCGGCGGATCCCGCCGCCGCGCCGTCAGCGGCTCCTGCGCCTGCAGCCGGTCCAGTGACCTTGCAGGGTTCCGGCGCCACCTTCCCCGCGCCGTTGTATTCGCGTTGGTTCCGTGAGTACGGCGACAAGAACAAAGACGTGCGCGTCAACTACCAGTCGACTGGTAGCGGCGCTGGCATCAAGGCGTTCATCGAGGGCCAGACCGACTTCGGCGCCAGCGATGCGGCGATGACCGACGACGAGATCAAGCAAGCCAAAGACAACGTGATTCTGCTGCCCATGACGGCGGGCAACATCGTGCTCGCTTACAACTTGGATGGCATCACCGACCTGAAGCTGTCACGCGAAGCTTACTCGGGCATCTTTCTGGGCACGGTCAAGAAATGGAACGACCCGAAAATCGTCGCCACTAACCCGGGCGTGAAGCTGCCGAAGCTCGACATCTCGGTCGTGCACCGCTCGGACGGCAGCGGCACCACCTTCGTGTTCACGCAGCACCTCGCCGCGATCAGCGAGAAGTGGAAGTCGGGTCCCGGCGTTGGCAAATCCGTGGAGTGGCCGGTCGGTGTCGGCGGCGCCAAGAACGACGGCGTTGCAGCGCAAATTCACCAGACCCCGGGCGCTATCGGCTACATCGAGTTCGCGTTCGCGGCGTCCACCAAGCAGCCCACCGCGCAGCTCGAGAACAAGGCCGGCAAATACGTCGCGGCCTCGCTGAAGAGCTCGGCCACGGCGCTCGCGGCTGTCGAGCTGCCCGCTGACATGCGCGCTTGGGTAACTGACCCCGCCGGTGACGAGTCGTATCCGATCGTCACCTACACCTGGATCCTCGCGCACAAGAAGTACGACGACAAAGCCAAGTCGGCCGCGCTGAAGAGCGTGCTGAAGTGGAGTTTGACGGACGGTCAGAAGCTATCCGAGAGCCTGTTCTACGTGCCGCTCCCGGAAACGGTCGCGAGCAACGTGCTGAAGGCTGTCGACACGATCGAGTGAGCGACCCAGCGCACAGTGTTCGGAGGCTAAACATGGCAGACATCAAAACGACCACAGCGAGCGCCAGTCCGGATCTTTCCGACGCGTTCAGGTCGCCCGTGTCTCGGCCTCCGACCGCT
>DATCFJ010000556.1:0-6925 GCA_036509605.1 Polyangiaceae bacterium
GCCCCCACATCTGGCGCCTTCTAAAGCAAGCCGAAGCCGGCGAACACGGCGGTGACCTTGTGGTCGAACGCTCGGTGAAGTTTCTGGCGTAGAACACGCTCGCCCGAGCTTCCTTTATTGATGGTCACGCATCACGTCCGAGCCGGCACAGCCTTCGGCGTCGAGCTCCGGCGCCGCGGGAGGCCCCTTTGCACCTCGATTCCAAGTTGGAACATGAACTTCGAATCGCTGTTCGCGCAGCGCGGCTTTGGCCGCCAATCCCCGCTCAGGGGCGATTTGGCGGGCAGGCCATTGAATTGCCGGGCAGCTCAGCTCTTCGCGGCAGCGGTTTGCCGTCGTGGCCAAATTTCTCGGCAGGTCCGTCGAACTTGAAAACGAGAACCACTTCGGCTGGGCGAAGTACGGCAGCGTGCGGCGTGGCGTCGAGGGCGCGCTTCGCGATCGGCTGGGCTGTCGGCGGCGCGTGTGCGTACGATTTGCTCACGCCCGCGACCGCTGTGAGTGTTGGCTAGCACCAGAGGAGCGCTGCGGGCGTGAGCAAATCATCCGCTTTGGCGGAGGGCGGGCTGGCGGCGTCTGCCGGTCCCGGAGCGCTAACCTTGAATATGCCCCGTGTCGCGGATGATATCGGGTTTTGATTGTTGCCGTGCAGCGCGCTGCGCCGCGACATGAACGATGCCAAAGTCTCGCTCCGCCAGCAGCCGATTGTGCGACGCGCAGAGCAGCCGCAAGTTCTCCGGAGTCGACACGCCACCGCGCGCCCACGGCTCTTCGTGATGAATTTGTAGAAATGCCCGCGCCGAACAGCGACACCCGCTGGCGCTCACATACGAACAGCGCATCCCATCGCGCGCCGCGACCTCGCGCTGAACGGCATTCGGGATGCGCTCGCGATGCTCGCGCTGCACAATTGCGCGTTTCACCATCCTCGTCGGCCGCGAGCGGGGCCGCTCTGTCTTCGCAAAACGCTGTTTCTGGGCTTGTTCCAGGGCCAGGTCCAAGGCGCGCTCCAGCACGTCCGCAATGTCGCCGTTCGGGACCGAATGGCTGACTAACGCCCTGAATAGCTCGAGCTTCTCTTTCAGCGCCGCGCTCGCGTTCAGCTGGATTCTGTAGCGGGCCTCCGAGGTCGGCTCGATCAACGTTCGAGCGGGCGCACCTGGGATCGACGCCTCGTGCGGCGCACCGCTCGCGGGCGCGCCCTCGGCCGAAGGCATGCCCTCGGCCGGAGACTTGGCCTCGGCCGGAGACTTGGCCTCGGCCGGAGACTTGGCCTCGGCTCGAGACTTGGCCTCGGCTCGAGACGCGGCCTCGGCTCGAGACGCGGCCGCGGTTGGACGCGCGCCATTGATCGAGTGCGCGGGCGCACTCACGACGGGACTTGGCAGCTTTCGAATCCGCGAAACCACGTCTGGCCTTGGGAAGCGACGAGCCAGCAACTCCTGAACCTGAAACTTGGTCTTGTGCGAAGCCTCGGCGAGCAGCTCCAGATGGTTTTCTGGCGTGAGATAGTCGCGCAGCAGGCAGACCGCACTCACGTGGATCTCGCGGCGCTCGATTATGCCGAACACGGTTGGGAATTGCCGGGCGATCCGCGCTGCCGTGAGCCGATGAAACGCCTCGCTCTCGCTCAAGCCGAGGCGTTTCACGCAGTATTCGAACAGCGACGAGCTGCCCTCTTTCAAGTGAAGCCTTCGCTCTTCGACCTCGGCGATATGCGCAATGAGCCGCGCCTCCGTACGACACCCGCTAGCCAGCAACGTGACGAGGCCACTTCGCAGTTGCTGATCCGAAACACCACCCAACTCCCAGAACGCCCCAATTTTCATGTCTAAACATTAACATGTACTTTTTCGAGGTCGTACGATCCCATGCAAAGCGCGAACGCGGGTTAGGACGAGTCACCAAAGGTTTTTCGCTTTAGGACGCTCCTCGGGGTCACCTGGCGCAACGGCGTGCGCTTCGAATCTGTGCCCCATCGCGAACACGGCGAGGGCACCGCAAAGCCGTCAAGAACATTCGCCAATCGCGCCAGAACAAACTGAAATGCGATTTGCGGCGGCGCCACTTCGTCTGGGCGAGGCGCTCCGTCAACAACTATCAAGTCTCGCGAAGAAGGCTCAAGTCAGAGAGAGGCCAAGCTCCGGTTGGCGCCACCAAAACACCTCCACCAAAGTGGACGATTTCGTCACGCCCGCAACGCCTCACTCCGCGCGCAAGCCCAAGCGCCCCGCGCACGCGGGCGTGAGCAAATCGTACGCACGCGCGCCGCCGACAACCTCAACTGGCCGCCATACGCTCCTGCGGCGTGGCGTCGAATGACCTGCCGCAATTCGTCTAGGCCAAGTGCCCCCGCGCGCTGTAGCGCTTTCCCGCGCGCCGCAGCGCGACGCCGAAGGCTCCGCCGCCATACACGTGCCGCGTGACCATAAAAAAGATCCCAAATTCACAGCGCCCGAACAGGGCCGCAGATCTCACAGCGCTGGATGAGTTTTATCCAGAAGCGTCGAGCGGCATTCCAGCACGGCGCCGTCGACGGTCATCGCGATCACGGTGCCGATTTCGGCCATGACGCTCACGAAGGGCGGCTGCCAGCCGGTGTGCTCCCAGACGCAGGACCATTGTCCGGAGCTGCGGCGAGACCAGACGCGGCCTGGGCCTGCTGCCCAATGGCGGCCGAGCGGATCGATGGCGATGCAGCTTAGGTCAGGGCGTTCGTTGAGGATGTGTGCGTTGGGTACGCCGCCATCGATCTCGAGACACGCGCCGCCGATTCCGACAGCGATGGCCATGTGGTGCTCGGGGCGGCTCGCGCTTCCGAGCAGCGCTCGCCCGTCGGGCACGGGCAGACGCTCGAGCTGCCAGTCGAGTGGGCGGTAGTAGGCGGCGTAGGGACGGCCGTCGTTTCCTCGACCGACGACGAGCCAGCGGTCGTCGTCGATGCGCGATAGGTCGGCGATCATCGAGGCGTCGCTGACCGGCAACGGGCGCAGCCAGTGTTTGCCGACGATGGCGTACAGCAGGGGCGGGGAGCCGGGCTTCGTGCCGAGCACGACTGCGACGTCTTCAAAGCCCGGGGTGAGCGCGCTGAATGTGACGGCTGGGTCGGGACCTCGGAACAGCTCGCGCACGCCGTCGCGCGAGTACTCGAGCAGCGTGGCATGCTCGCCGCCGAGCGCCCAGGTGGCGGGCGAGATGCGCTCGACGACGCGCAGCGAGCCGGGCGGCGGCAAGCCTTCCGGCGGCAGCACGCACCAGCGCGTGCCGTCCCAATATTCCAAGCCGCGGGTGGTGGCAGCGAGCGCGTGTCCCGCGGCGTTCCAAGCGACACTTAGCACTAGGCGATCGTCACCGGGGGGATGGCGGACCATCCAGTTGGTTTCGATCACCAGCTCGCGCGAGCGCAGTGGGTCCATGCTGGTGACCCAACGCCGGCTGGGGCGCCCGACCAGCGATTCCTGCGCGATCCAGGGCAAAAGGCTCTCTGCGAAGCGCTGTGCGGATTGCGGGCGCTGCTTGGGTTCCAGCGACGTGGCGCGCGCGATGGCTAGATCGATGGCTTGGCAGGCGGCCTCGCGTTCGCGAAGCTCGTAGGGCAGGGTCGGCGCGTCGAGCACGCTACGCCGTTCGGGGGCGCGTGCCTCGAGCATCGCTTGCATGGCCGAGCGCGCGCTAAACAGCGGATCGCCAGTGAGCACGTAGTAGACGATGGCGGCGAAGCTGAAGATGTCCGTCGCAGCGCTGATGCCGCCGCCTTGCGACGAGATCTGCTCGGGAGCCAGGTAGCCGGGCGTGCCAATCAGCATGTTGCCGAAAGTCGCCGATAACCCCATTGGCCGCGCGATTCCGAAATCGGAAATCTTGAGCAGCTCGCTTTCGCCTGCGCCGCAGCAGAGCACGTTGCCCGGACTCAGATCACGATGCACGACGCCGACCGCGTGGATCTCGTCCAGGCCCTTAGCCAGCGCTTGAATGACGCGTGCGGCGCGCGCCGGGTCGAACGCAAACCCGGTGGCCTTCAGGGAATACTCGACGCGTTCGTCGAGCGTTGCGCCTTCCAGCCCACCATGCACGTACTCGAGGGCGATGAACGGCAACTGCAGATCGCGGCCGTGCGAACGAAAACCCACGCTGCCGGTGTCGAGCAAGCGCACCACGAACGGAGTCGGCGGCACGCGCTCGTTCAGTCGCCCGAGCGCGACCGCCTCCTTCTTGATGATGGTGAGCGCGCGCTCGTCAGACTCTGCAACTAGCTGCGGCAGGATGATTTTGATCACCACTTGCGATTCGCCGACGACCGAGCGGCGCTTGGCCAAATACGCAGCTGCCGTGCCGCCTTCGCCGAGCTTTTGCTCTAGCCGATAAGACACGCCCGGCTGATAGGCGCTCTCCAGCACCTGACCAAGGAACAGATCGCGCGGCTTGTCGCTCGCAGAGGGCATAGCCAAGAGCGAGCATACCGCAGGCGATTCCGACCGTCTGTAGGCGAAATTACACGTAGATTGCCGCATGCTCGGCGAGGTTCAGCCGGACAGCTGTCGCCACACGAAACGAAACAATGCAAAGGTCAGCAGCACGGGCAACACTACGGCGGCGACCACCAGCAGGACGCCCAGGCCGACGACCAAGTAATCCGCGAGCGTGGCAGGACGACCGGGATTGCGATCGCAGCGCTGCAGGAGCTCCAAGTTCCGGCGGTTCGAGCGCCAAAACAGATCGAAGAGATCGCCCAGCAATGGAATCGACCCCAGCAAGGTGTCCATCGCAATGTTGAACACCATGCGCAAGAGGACGACGCGCGGGACGCGCATTTGAAAGCCGAGTACGAGCAAAGCCAGCGCCGCAATGCCGGTGGCCGCATCGCCGACGGTCGGCAAGAGGAAGCCCACAATGGCGTCCAAGCCGATGCCGATGTGCGTGCCAGGGATCAAAACGGCGTCGTCGAGAATGCGCGCCAACGCGATCGCCCAGGGCGGGATGGGCCTGGGCGGGGCGCTTTGCGGGGGCTCTGACGGCATGGCTGACTTCTAGGCTTGAACCGGCGACGCGGCGAGGCAAGCCTCCGCCGGCAAAATGCGAGCAGTCATCCAGCGCGTCAATCACGCGCAGGTCGTCGTTCTGGGCAGCAGCATCGGCAGCGTGCAGCTCGGTTTGTGCGTATTCGTCGGCGTCGGTCGCGATGATACCGAAGCCGACGCGGCAGCGCTCGCCGACAAGGTCGTGGGTTTGCGCATCTTCGAGGACGACGCGCAGAAAATGAATCTGAGCGTCCTGGACGTCGGCGGAGCCGTACTCGCCATCTCGCAATTTACGCTGTTTGGTGACGTCCGCAAAGGCAAGCGACCGAGCTTCACGGAAGCCCTCGAGCCGCTGCGCGCGGCGGAATTGTTCGAGCAGTTTTGTCGCGAATGCCGAACGCGCGGCGCGGCGGTCGAAACGGGGCGTTTTCGCACACACATGTTGGTCTCGCTGGAGAATGACGGCCCGGTGACGATCTTGGTCGACACGAAGCGAGCTTTTTGAGCGTGCGCCTCGTGTCACTCGGCGCTCTCGCCGCGAGCTTGCTGCCGGCGCTCTCGGCGAGCGCACAGCCCGCGGGGGGCGGCGGCGAAGGCGCGAGCCAAACGGACCCTGCCGAGATCGTCGTAGCCGGGCATAAGCCGACGCGCCCCACGCGCGAGCTGACTCTTTCGGCCTCGCGCGTCGACCCGGGCGAGCTCGCGCGCCCCGGTGCCAACGCTGCGGCCATTCTGAGCCATGTGCCGGGCGTGCAAGTCTCTGAAACTGGCGGCGGCGCAGAGCTCGCGACCGCTTCGGTGCGCGGCGCCACGAGCGCCCAGACTCCGGTCTACCTGGCGGGCATTCGCTTGAATGATGATCTGACCGGCACGGCCGATCTGTCTCTCGTGCCACTATGGATGTTGTCGCGCGCCGAGGTGTATCGTGGCAACGCTCCGGCCGACGCGGACCGGCTCGGCATTGGCGGCGCCCTGTATTTCGAGCCCAAGGTGCCGCGCAGCACGCGCGTGGGTGGCGGCGCCGAGATCGGTAGCTTTGGCGAGCACGCCGGCTTTTTGGGCGCAGAAATCGCGCAGCACCACGACGCCGCGCTGGTCGCGTATCGAGCGAGTGGCGCGCGCAACGACTACCCATACTTAGACAACGCGGGCACCTCCGGCAGCGCCGACGACCGCACCCGCAATCGGCCCAACGCCGACTACAGCGAGCGCGACGCGTGGGCCATCGGTCGCACCGTGCTCGGCGCTCACGGCGCGCGTTTGACGACCGTGCTCAACGCGTTCGAGCGCGAGCAAGGCGTAACCGGCTTGGCCGCGGTTCCCGCGCTTGCCGCGCGTGCCGAAAGCGTGCGAGTGCTGGCTGGGCTGTCCGCAAAGCTGCCCTGCGGCGCGGAGCCGGACTGTGAAATCACACTGACTAGCCAAGCGATCTCGGCGCGCACGCGCCTGACCGATCCGCATCGCGAGCTCGGCCTGCTGGTCCCGCGGCTCGATTCGCGCGGCACGCGCGTGGCTGAGGGCGCGCGCGTGGCGCTGTCCGGAGCGGTATTTCGCGCGCTGTTCGGCGCGAATGTCGAGCTCGAGCAGCTCGCGCTCGACGGCGGCACAGCGCTGCGCGCCACACGCAGCACGACGTCTGCGCGAGCTGGCCTGTCGGCGTCGCTCAGCCAGCACAGCGAGCTGTCTGCGCTCGGCGTAGTCACCTGCGATATGACGCGCGGTCCTGAACAAGCTCGAAGCTGCGCCGCGCTCACGCCCGAGGGGCGGCTCGGTGTGCGACAGAAGTGGGGCGCGTTCGAGCTGCGCAGCACTCTGGGGCGGTACGCGCGCGTGCCGACGCTGGGCGAGCTGTACGGGGTGTCTGCGTTGGTGCGTGGCAGCTCGGCGTTGCGACCGGAGCAGGGTTT
>DATCFJ010000557.1:0-8566 GCA_036509605.1 Polyangiaceae bacterium
TCGCGCGAGTCTCAAGCCACGATTCTGGCAAGCCGCCCGCACTGACGAAGGCAAAAAAGCCACCCTGATCGAGACCGCCGCAGCTGTGCTGCCCGTACCCTGCCAATCAGGTGACGATTCCGGCACGCCTAGAGATCGAGCCTTGTCCGGGTTCCTGGCCGCGGTAAGGTTCAGCCATGGGCGGAATGGACCTCCGAACGCGGACTTCGCTTTTTTGCGGAGTGCTGGCGTTGGCGATCGCCGTGTCCGTGCTTCTGAAGGGCAAGCCCCGCCTCCCACAGCTGTTCTTCACCGGCTTGGCGGGCGATATCGGGCTCTGGTACCTGGCCCAGTGGCTGTACCACGTCGGACGCAGTGACCTGTGGGCTCGCTGGACCGCCGTCTTGGCAGTGCTGCTGCCGCAATTCGCGGTGCACTTGTTCGAGTCGATCGTGCCCGGGCCCGGCCGCCCGTCGTCGCTGAAGCGCGTGGCCGGTATCTTGATGGTACCGATGCTCGGCTTGGTGCTCACTGAGCGCCAGCACGGCGTCGTGCGCGGCGCGGTGATTCTGTACGTGTTCGGGCTGATTGCCGCGGCGTTGTGGACGCTGCTCATGCGCGGCGAGCGTAGTGGCTCGCGCGCCGTGCAGCGCCGCGTGCGCTTCCTCGTGTTCATTGGCGCGCTGGCAGCGACCTTCAGCTTGGCGGATTTCTTGTGGTTCATCGGCGCGCCGCTGCCGCCGGTCAGCGCGGTGCTCAGTATCGTGTTCTTGTTCGTGCTCTCGGAATCACTGACGCGCGAGCGGTTGGTCGACTTGTACGACATCCTTGGCCAGCTCTTGGTGTCGACGGCCCTGGCTTTTGCGCTAGCCGGTATCTTCTACGTGTTCGTGGTGCTCTTCGGCGGCTTCGAGACCATGTACTTGGGCGCGATTTTGGCTGCAATCGTGATCTTGGTGCTGTTCGAGCCTTTGCGCACCAAGGCGGAGGCGTACACGCACAAAGTGTTCTTCCGCGAACGCGTGGATCTGGAGCGCGCGATCGGTCGCGCGCGTGGCGAGCTGGTGCACGTGCTGCAGGTCTCGGAGCTGCAGAGCGTGGTGATTTCTGCGCTGGAGGCGTCGCGTCGGGCGACCGGTGCGGCCCTGTACTTGCCCGACCCGTTGGGCTCTGATTTCGCGCTCGCGTCGTCGTTCGGTCCGTTGGCTCCGGCCCGCATCGACGTCGTCACCGCGCGCCCGCTGATCGAGCGGCTGATCGCCAGCTCCTCGATTGTGCTCGAAGAGGTGAGCTTCAAGTTCGTCGAGAGCCGTCGCACCGGTTGGACGCGCGAGGCCGAGGCCGACGAACGCCTGCTGACCGCCGCCGAAGTGCTCGGATCTTTCAAGCAGGCCGTGTGCTTGGGCATCCACGGTGAACGGCAGGATCTGCTCGGCATCCTGCTCGTGGCCGACGACCGCGTGCGCGACGCGTTTTCGCCGGATGAGGTCGCGCTGCTCGAGTCGCTGGCCGTGCAAAGCGGCGTCGTGATCGAAAATTCCCGACAATACCGGCGCATGCAAGAGCGGGATCGCCTGGCCGCGCTGGGCCAAATGGCCGCTGGTTTGGCGCACGAAGTCAAGAACCCGCTGGGCGCCATCAAGGGCGCGGCGCAGCTGCTGGGCGACCCCAGCCACGACACCAAGCTCGGCCACGCGGACATGGAGTTCGTCAGCATCATCTTGGAGGAGGTCGAGCGGCTCGACCGCGTGGTGGGCTCGGTGCTCGACTACGCGCGGCCGTCGAAGGGCGACGCGGGCGCCGTTGACGTGAACGCCGTGGTCAAGCGCACGCTGACCGTGCTCGCCTCCGACCGCACCGAGGAATGCGAGCTGCGTACTGATCTCACCGAGAGCTTGCCGCCGGTGCGGGCGGATGCCGAGCAGCTTCGGCAAGTGCTGATCAACTTGATCCGCAATGCGGTGCAGGCGATGGGCGGCCACGGTACCGTGCAGGTGACCACGCGTCGTCGCAGCGAGCGGTCCTCGACGGCCATCGGTCGCGACCCAGTTGTCCTGCCGTCGGACTGGATTGAGATCGCGGTGCGTGACGAAGGGCCGGGCATGGCCCCCCAAGTTCAGAAAAACCTGTTTGTGCCATTTTTCACCACCAAGGATCGCGGCACCGGCCTCGGCCTCGCGATCAGCCAGCGCGTGGTCGAGGACATGGGCGGTCGGATCGAAGTGGTGTCGCGTCCCGGCGCCGGTTCGACCTTTTCCTTGGTGTTACCGGTCGCAGTCGAAGCGCACGCCCCCCCACGTCCACAACCTCCTGGCCAGGCGCCGCAGCGCGAAGACGCCCCGGCTTCGCCCCGCCTTGGCGTCGGGCCGGTGCTGTCCGCCCCGCCCGGCCCGGGGCGAGCTTGACCGGTTCTTCCTAGGGGACCTATGATTTTTCCCTCCAACTTTCCAACGCTTGCCGGCTTCGGACCCCGAGCCTCCCTTCGCCCTCGACCATGACAAAGCGCTTCGCTCCGAAACCGAGCGGCTCCGAGCCGAGCCCAAGCGAGCCGCACTTCGGTTTGCGCTTCATCTCGGGCAAGTACCAAGGCGGCGAGTACGCGCTCGCGGAGGGTCAGGAGATCGTGATCGGCCGCTCCAGCGAGCTCGACATGGTGTTGGTCGAGGAAATGGTGTCGCGCAAGCACGCGCGCATCGCGCTCGCTGACGGCGTGATCAGCATCGCGGACTTGGGCTCGACCAATGGCACCTTCGTCAACGGCGAGAAGGTCGACCAGGGGACCTTGAAGGAGGGTGACCGCGTCCTGATCGGCACGAATATCCTGAAAGTGATCGCGCTCGGCAAAGACGGCGATGGCCAGCTGGATCTGAAGGCGGCCGGCGGAGGTCGCGTTACTGCTCGCCAGCGCGCGACGCTGAACCGAAGCGGCGAAGAAGCGCCGCGCATGTCGGGCAGCCTCGAGGAGATCCCGCTTCCTGATTTGCTTCAGCTCTTCGGTACCTCGAAGAAGGACGGTGTGCTCGTGCTGCGCACTGCGACGCGCGAAGGGCGCATCTACTTGAAGGAGGGCAAAGTGCGCTTCGCCGCGATCGACGGACTAGAGGGCGTGCAGCCGCTCAAGGCGGTGTACCGGATGCTGGAATGGCATCGCGGCGTGTTCGCGCTCGACCCGCCCGACACGCGCGAGTTCGAGGCTCCGGTCGATTCGAGCGCCCAAGAAATCCTGATGGAGGGCTTTCGCCAACAGGACGAGTTCAATGCGCTGCGCAGCCGGCTACCGCCGCTGGCCAAGAAATTGCGCCTAAAGGTGCCGCTCGAGGCCAAGCTGCGTGAGCTCAACCCGACGGAGCTCGACCTGATTCAGGAAGTCGTCAGCGCGCCCTCCCTGGAGGCCGTGTTCGACACCGCAACCGGAACGGATCTCGACGCAGCGAGGTCTATCGTCTCGCTGGTGCACCGGGGCTACTTAGAGTCCGTCGACTGAACCGGGCTCTTGCCGCGCGGTAACCCGCTGACGGCGAGCTCGTTCAATGCGTGCTTTTGGTCAGGGTCCGCCTCGAGCAGCGCGGCTTCCCGAATCAGGTGATCGAGCAGCGCCCATTGAGGGTGAGTGTCTCGCAGCTCCTTCACAGAGACGAGCGCTGCGCGGCGCTCGTCCAGCGGCGCGTACTCCAGGTAGGCGCCTAGGTTTCGCAATGAGTCCCGCTCTAGCCGCAACACGACAGGCAAGAATTTCCCCGCCGGGCTGTCGGTGAGCTCTAGAGCATGTTGCTCTTTGGGCAACGCGAGCGTGCCGGAGGGGAGCGGCTTCGCAGGCGTTCGCTTGGGCGGAGCGAGCTTGGACGTCGAAGCCGCGGAGCCCGAGGCAGCGGGTGCTGAGCCGGCGTCTCCCGTGACGCGCTTTTCGCCCAGCTCTGCTAGCGACTGATAGCGCGCCCGTTCGGAGAGCCGAGCCAGCGCTAGCGCGCCGTCCGCCAAGACCGGCAGGAGCCGTTCGATCGGCAAGCTGGGATCGAGCTGCTCGATCGCGGACAAGGCGCTGGCGGCCGTGTGGCACAGCGCGGCGTCGCCGTCTTGGTGCAGAACGACCGTGCACTCGTCGAGATTGGGCTTCGTTTGCCAGCGATCCGCGGCCCGCTTCTGCTCAGCGGCAAAGTGCTCGGCTCGTGCTTTTTCGGCAAAATCTCGCGCAGCCGACGCCGCTGCCGATGCCGATGCCGACGGAGCGAGAGTCTGCGAGGGATCGCGATGCCGGCAGGCGCTGAGCCCAAGCCCAAGCACCGCGATCGCCCAGCTGGGCTTGCTTAGGGCCCGGGAATGGCTAAGTCGGTCGATGATCGCGGCCCCGGCCCCCGGCTGGCGAGGCGCGACGAAGGCGCATACTGCTGGTATGTAACTGAGAAGCAACGAAGCCAGCCGGGATGCATCGGCCGCGAGGGCGATCGACTTAGCCATTCCCGGGCCCTTAGTAGACGCCGCGCCACTCTAGACCGTAGAAACCGAACAGCGACGCGACTTGATGCATGAAGTCGATGACGCTCTTGTAGTTCGTGGCGCGAATCACGAACGCGGCGTTGGGGTCTGGTGCTTGCACTTGCATCGGCTGGCCCACGCAATAGGTGACGCCCATGGGGCACGCTGTGTTGTCCGCGTAACGCTTGACAGTGAGCTCGCCCGTCACCGGGTCGGTGGTGTCGACGATGTAGCCCTTGGCGGTCAGGGTGTTCATCCACTCGATCACGCGCGCCGCGATACCACGCTGCACAGTCTTGCCATTGATGACCTCGGTGCCGTACCTGTGCGCGATGAACTCTTGCCCGCTTTGAGGATCCCGCCAGGCGATCGTCTCCGCGGTCGGGAAGCCCGGTGCGGTGTCCGCGCCGACTTGCCAGACGCGCATCATGTCGACCCAGTTCAGCTTCCAACTATCGGCCAAGTTGAGCATCGAGAAGAAGGTCACGAACTTTTGCAGCTCGAAGCCGAGCTCGGAATCCACCGCCAGCGATTCCTTCGGGGTATTCGAGGCGTCCAGTGTGTCGTTCGGGAATTCCGAGCATTGCAGGCGGCCTTGCGTCGGCCAGCACTCTTGCGGTGCTGCTTTGGGCCACCACGCGGTGAAGCCCATCGGTTGCGTGAGCGCGCCATTGGCATCGACGTTCGGCTTGAGACACGTTCCGCCAGCGCTGGGCGCAGTCGACTGACAGGGGACCTTGGAGGAGGCCACGCGCCAACCCTTGATATCGTCGTCCTCCGTGAGCGAGTTGGCGAGCAGGCGTCGCATGCCGTCCGGGAATAGCGTAGCGAAGCTCGTGTTGCGGTAGCGGCCGTCGACGAAGTCATCGCGCGACTCGCTGATGAAGCGGTCTTCGGAGTCCGTCAGCATGTTGATGGCGAGCGATTTGTCGTAATACGAACCGACGTTATAGTTGTAGTCGATCGTATAGTAGCCCTTGGTCATGTCGTAGCTGTTGTTGAGCAGCCGGCCACCCCAAGCAACGTCGACGCCGATGCCGGTCGAGCCGTCCGGGATCGTTAGACCGATCTGCGTGGCAAGCGCCCCCGCGACCCCCGTGGGCATCGTAGCCACGTTCGGCAGTTGGTCCGTCGAGCGCAGGATCATGTCCCCGAACGGACTGAGCGCCGTGTCTCCGAAGTGAGCTCCGGAGTTCGGGCGAGTCAGGATGCGCGCAAAGTGGTCGAAAACGAGCGTAGAAGCCAAGGCGCTTGCCTTCAGCACGCCGTCGCTCATCGCGAGCTGCTCGAATGTGCCGGTGCCTTGGAAGAGCTCGTTGTACAGCGCGAAGCCCTTGGTGACTTCCTTGAGCTTGTCGTTGTAGCGCTCGACGCCGCGCATGAACGCATTCTTCAAGCTGAAGGTCGTGCGCTGCCGACGGTAGTCGTCGAACACGTAGCGGTCCTCGTACTCGTTCATCAAGTAGTGAGTGACCTCGTAAGCGTCCGCGCCGTTGTCGTGCCGCAGCACCGGGAGGTTGCCGATGTCCGCGTAGTTGTCGCTACCGAACATGTATGGGCGTCGCACGCGACCGAGCTGGTCGAATTTGCGCTGGATACCGTCCGTCACTGTGGGCTCTTGTGTGAAGCCACCGCTGTCCGGCTCTAGCTCGCGATACGGCACATAGTCCGTCGGAATGCCCTGGCACACCGTCCCATTCACGATCTCCCCGTCGAACTCGGGGCTGTACACGCCGTCCTTGCTCGCGTCCCAGTCTGCCGGAGGGTTGGTGTCGGCCTTCACGCAGTTGCTGATCAAGCCCATGTTCGCGTTGAGCTGCGAGTAATGAAATTGGGCAGTATTGGTCGCGTAAAACGGCCCGGTCAGGCCGCCGAAGCCGTCCAGTAACGAATGCAGCGTGGCACCCTTGGGCGTACAAGATGGCGCCCCCGGGTTGGTGCCTTTCCCCGGTCGGCAGCTGACGGTCTTGTCATCCCAGACGTCGGCCACATCCGCGTATTCCAAGCGCATCGCGGCGCGATCGTAGGCACCGATGCCGAGCGTGTCCTGTGTCAGGTCCCCGGGGTAGTCCATGACCGAGGTCTGCTGCCAGCGCCAGATCAACCCGCTGCGCTCGGCTTGCGTGATCGGATCGTACCAACGCGGACCGATGCAGGTCGAGCCGTCGGTCGTGGCCGAGGTGCAAGGCTTGGTCTCTGTGCCGTCCTGGGTGCGCAGCTGCCAATACTGAGGGCGGTAGTTGAGCGCATCGAACGAGGACGTGAATTGATGGCGCAGACCCATGGAGTGGCCGAGCTCGTGCTCGAGCACGCCGGTGGTTACGTGACGCCGGATGTAGTCGCGCCACTGCTCGTTGCGCGCCGCGATCGCGTCGGTCGTGTTGCTAGCGAGCGGGAACTTCTTGTTCAAGATAGCTGCCCAGTCCGCCAAGCTATTCGGCTCCGGTGCTTCTTCCATGCACGCGCCAGCCTCGGCCAAGCGGTTCTGGCGCTGCCGCTCGAAGTCGAGCAAAAACTGCGCGAAATTGCCGCGCAACGGCGAGGCCAACCTCGTGCCGACGTCCGTTGGCTGCACCTTCGGATCGAGCCCTGCGAGGTGCACGTAGGGCGCGGTCATCAGCTGCGATTCGACCGCCGAGCCGCGCGCTGCGCTCAAGCGGCTGTCTGCGCCCGCATTGCCCGAACCGAGCACACGGTCGCCGTACTTCTGACGAGTCGCCGACTCTGCCCAATCGACCAAGGCTTGTGCGCCCAGGTTCGGCGCGGGCAGTGCGAGCTGCGTGCCGTCATTGAGCCGCGAATCGAGTGACGCGAGGCGAGCTTGGATCGAAGCGTCGTCGAGCACGGGCATGCCTGAGTTGGCAGCTTGCGGCGCTCGCGCGTGCGAGCCCACCAAAGTGTTCAAGTAACTCCCGCTGCTGATGTCGGTGTTCGACAGCTCGCCGAGGTACCAACGCATGGTGTCGACCGCGCTCTGCGAGGCCAGATCGGTCACCGCGTTCCAGACGTTGACGCTGGCCGAAACCACCTCCCCGGTGATCGGATCGTTCGCGTCGACCATGATGCCCCAAGGCGAGGCGGTCTGCGGTTTCTGAATCAAGTCGATCATGTGGTAGCGAAGGTCGCCCACACGGGCCAGCAAGCCCGGCGCGCCACACGAGGCATCGTCGCCCGCGATCACCGGGTTGTGGCAAAGCACGAACACGTTCGGGTTGGCCTTCTGCGCGGCCTCGAAGCTCGGATCATATTGCGCCTTGCAGGCGTCGATCACGCTCTGCACGACACCGCCGGAAACACGAATACACTCGGTATAGCGCGCGGCTTGCGCGGCCTGGCGCAGCGCGCCGTCCCATTGCCCGAGCGCTTTCGCCGAGGCGTCGAACAGCGACGGATCGCTATCCGGACCGAAGTAAAACGGTGAGGTTTTAACGGTACGCTCGCGATACGGCAGCGTGCACGCGTGCGTGAACTGATCACAGCGCGAGCCCCCGCCAGCGGTTTCGCATTCGTCGTCTGTGCCGTCGGGGCCAGCCGCGCCAGTGGTGTCGACCTGATCCCGTGATGGCAACGCGCCGACGGGCGTGGTCTGGGCCGTGTAGCACGGGATCAGCGCGCCGCTCGCGTCGCGCGCGTGGCTCTGCTGCCAGATGTTGTGGCGCGACGTGAAGCGGTACCATTTGTCGTCCACCACGCCGTAATTGCGATCGTAGCCGAGCCGATCTGGGTTCACCGTGCCGGTGGTGAACATGCCGAACATCTGCATGCGATAGCCGTCCCAGTTGGACGGCTCATAGTCGTCGCTCACGACCTGCCTGAAGGACAAGCGCACCTTGACCTCGGTCGGGTTGCAGTTGCCGACTGGCCCGCTGCCGTCGAAGAAGTCCGGGGTGAGGTAGCAAGCAGGTAGCGACCCGAAGGGCGTGTCGACCGTTTGGGGCGTGACGAACACCTTGTTGGTGATGTCGAAATAGCCAGTACTGGCGTCGAACACCGGCGCGTCCGGGTCGCTCGGATCCGTCGCGGAATAGGCGACGGGCTCGTACTTGAAGGCGTCGTCGAAGGCCGTCAGCGCGGCCAGGGTGTCCAGCTGATACGCGCTCGTGACCAGATTTTG
>DATCFJ010000558.1:0-2920 GCA_036509605.1 Polyangiaceae bacterium
GCCACACCGGCGTTGGCGCCGTCGCGCGAGGAGCCACCGCGCGGGACATGCAAGTGGAGATCGATTGTCTTCAGCCATTCCGGGTCGAGGTTCAGGCGGTCGGCCTTGGAGCGCACGTACGACACGGCGGTCGCGGCGGACTCCTTCATGACGTCCCGCAAACCGCCGGTCACGCGGATGTCGCCCTTGCCGGGCATGCGCGTGGCTTCGACGATCAGAATGTCCCCGCCACTGCCAGACACCGACAGGCCAAAGGCGATGCCGGGGGCCAGCCGCCGCTCGGTGACTTCATTCAGATTGCGTTCTGGGCCGAGCAGCTCGCGCACGTGCTCAGGGGTGACCACGATCTGCGTGAAGGGCTTGCCTTCGGCGAGCTTTACCGTCACGTCGCGACAAACAGCCACGATTTCGCGCTCTAGCCCGCGCACGCCAGCCTCGCGCGTGTAGGAATTGATGATCAGCTCGATGCCCTCACGCTCGAACGTCAGCTGATCCGCGGTCAGGCCGTGCTCGCGCACCTGCTTCGGAACCAGGAATTGCTCGGCGATACTGCGCTTCTCGCGCAGCGTGTAGCCGGGGACTTCGATGATCTCCATGCGATCCTTGAGCGCCTCGGGGATGTTGCCGCGGTAGTTCGCGGTGGCGATGAACATCACGTCCGAGAGATCGAAGGCTAGATCGATGTAGTGATCGACGAAGGTGTCGTTTTGCGCGGGGTCGAGCACCTCCAGTAAGGCCGCGCCGGGGTCGCCGCGCATGTCGACGCCCATCTTGTCGACCTCATCCAAAACCAGCACTGGGTTGCGGCAGCCCGTTTTCTTCAGGGCTTGGATGATGCGGCCCGGCAGCGCGCCTACATAAGTGCGGCGGTGACCGCGGATCTCGGCTTCGTCCCGCACGCCGCCGAGCGAGATACGCCCGTAGCGACGACCCATGGCGCGCGCGATCGAGCGACCGAGCGATGTCTTACCGACGCCCGGCGGACCGACGAACAGTAAGATCGGCCCCTTCTTGTCGCGGCGCAGTTGCCGGATCGCCGAGTACTCGACGATCCGCTTCTTGACCTGCTCGAGGCCATAGTGATCTTCGTCCAGACAGCGGCGGACCTCACGCACGTCGACGCGGTCGGGGGTGGTGCGCGACCACGGCAGATCAGCCAGCCACTCTACATAAGTGCGGGTGACCTGATACTCGGCGGACTGCGGCTGCATGCCGCTCAAGCGCCCGAGCTGCTTTCGTGCCGTTTTTTCCGCCTCCAGCGGCAATTCGGCGCGCGAGATGCGTTCGCGTAGCTGCTCGACCTCGTCGTCGTCCGCAGCCTCGCCCAGCTCTTCGCGGATGTTGCGCATCTGTTGGCGGAGCACGTAGTCGCGCTGGGAGCGGCTCATCTCGGTGTGGACGAGCGTCGAAATCTCGTCCTTCACTTTGAGCACCTCGAGCTGGCGCATCACCATGCCGAGCACGAGCTCCACGCGCTGCTTCACGTCGAACGCCTCGAGCACGCGCTGACGCACGTGGATGCTGGCTTGCTCTTCCGGGAAGTTCGACGCGATCAAATCCGCTAGTGCGCCGGGCTCGCGCACGTTGTCCAAAATGCTCGCGGTCTCTTTGGGCAAGTTGGGCATCAAAGCCAACACTTCCCGAGTGTTCTCGCGCAATTTCTGACCCAATTGATGCAGATCAGGGCTCGGCTCGCCCGGGTCGCTGATGCGCTCGACCTCGGCGGTCATGTACGGCTCGAGGCCGTGCGTCTCTTGTAGACGGAAGCGGCCCAGGCCGTTCAAGACCACGCTGTAGTTCGACGGACCCAGGCGGATCACTTTCACGACGCGCGCTAAGGTGCCGATTGAATACAGATCCTCGAACGAGGGCTCGACGGTCTCCGAGTTTTTCTGCGTGAGCACGCCGACCATGGCGCTCTCCTGACCCAGAAGCTCTTCGACGAGGCGCACGCTGCGCGGGCGACCGACGTTGATCGGCACGACCGACATCGGGAACAACACCGAGTTGCGCAGCGGCAGAATCGCCAGCTGCTCAGGTCGGCGTGGTTTTGGGGCAGAGCGCATGTTTCCACAGTAATACGGATAGCCAGGAGGTCCAGCGGCGACGCTTTTTCGTGGCTCGGCCCGGTCGTGTCACAGGCATCGCGGCTAAGTCGCGGGGATCGCGAGCCTGTGGTATCTCGTGCGGCGATGTCGGCGTCTGGCTCGGCCCGTTCCCTGCTCCTCAGCGTCACGATGGTGCTGTGCGCGGTACCGGTCGCCTGCGCGGCCGGGGCTAGCGCTAGCAGCCCCGAGGGCGTGCTCGCGGCGTACTCGCATGCGGTGCAGCGCGGCCAACTGGCGGAAGCCTACGGTCTCCTCAGTGAGGACGCCAAAAAGAGCATTCCTTTCGATGATTTCAAGCGCATGATTCAGGAAAACCCTGAACAAGCAGAAGAGCTGGTTCGAGCTCTCGACCGGCCGCAATCCGGACCACCGCGGGTCACCGCCAAGGTTACCGGCGCCGACGGCGAGCCGCTGCTGCTCGTTTACGAGTCTGGCGCCTGGCGCGTCGACGGCTCGGCCATCGACCTATACGGCCAAGCGACGCCGGAGTCGGCCGCGCTCGCGTTCCTGCGCGCGGTCGAGAACAAGCGTTACGACGTGCTGCTCCGGTTTGTCCCGGACAGCCAGCGGGACGGCATGAGCGAAGCCACGCTGCGCACTGCTTGGGAGGGCGAGCAAAAGCAAGACATGGCGCGGCTTACTGAAGCGCTGAAGGCAGCCTTGCCGACGGCGCACTTCGAGGTCGTCGGTGAACGCGCCACGCTCGCATACGGAGCGGGTGGAACGATTGAGCTCGTACGCGAACACGGGGCTTGGAAGGTCGAGGAACTGAAATGACGGCGCGCATTGCCAAGGTCGAACGCCAAACTCGC
>DATCFJ010000559.1:0-9573 GCA_036509605.1 Polyangiaceae bacterium
CGGTAAATACTAGGTACGGAATGGCGCAACGCTGGCAACTGGCCTGCGCCTCGCCGTCGTCCTGCGGATCAAGAATAGGTAACCCGCAACGCGAGCACGGCAGCGTATCGCTCGAAGGGGCTCGACGCGCATTCAATGAGGGCCCGGGCATTGCGTTGAGCTGCAGCCCGTTCGTTGCGGGCTCCGCCGTGATGCTTCGCAATGGCTCGTAGGGCTCCTGACCATCCTCCGAGCGGATCATCAAGTGCTGGTTGAGATCGTGGCAATAGAGGTAGGCGAGATCTTCATCAGCCGCGCGCGGAATGCACACGGCGGTCACTCGCACGCCCTTCGGGAAGTGGATGGCGCCTACGGGTGTCGGGCGCTTGTACGAAAACATTTTGAAGGTGTCACCCAACGCGACACCGAACTGGTTCAGATAGAAGTATTGACCTGCGCGCCGCGTGCTCGCGCGCTCGATGACAATGCGACTCGATGTAGGCGCAAGAAGAGTCCCGTGGAAACGGCGGTACGTTGTCCCGCAAGTCGAGCACGCGATCTCGTCGACGCCGTCGACAGAGGGAGCGGGCAGGCACTCAGCCCGGCAGGTCTGGCATCGTAGAAATTTGGCGACTGAGTCCATATCGACTGAACTCTACATCCCAGAGGCGTCTTTCGTCATGCTGGCAGGCGCCGCCAAGGACGAGGTCAAGCGGAGGGCTTGCGCCCGCCCGCCGATCCTGCTCCGGTCGGCAGTTCTTTCAGGCCGTTTCAAATTCTTCGTGGGCCCATGAGGGATATCTCGTAGCGTCTTCCATAGACGACAGCCCCGAGTTTTCGGATGAGCTGGAGCGCCTGTGCCAGGCGTTCGGGGTTGGCGTCATCCACCTCGCGCTTTCAGACATTCTGTCGAGCGGCGTGCGGATTCCGGCTCGGCCTCGCGCTGAGCTGGACTGGACCACGATAGACAAGCTCGCTGAAATGAATGGCGACTTCGCGTCATTCATCAAGAACGTCACCGACGACCTCAAGACGGACATTCACGTAAAGGAGTACGACGCGGTACCTGACGACGCTGTACGCTACGTTGAGGAACGTGGCGGCGCCAAGAGAGGCAGTACCGAGTAGCGGTTTTCCGGGCGAGCCGGGCGCTCGGTCAACCCATGCGCCGATGAAGCGCGGCGCGCTTCGTCGCTGAGGCTTCGCAAAGGCGCTGAGCGAGTAGCCGTAGGTGACAGTCTAGTCACGCCCGCCTGAATGGCCACCGGTTGCTGCCCAGTGTCAGGCCCACCAACACCCTCGGGCGGAAGCAACAACCGAAACGCGCGGCGTTGCAGTCGCGCATTTCGCGGCCGGATTTTCGAGGGCGAATTGCGGGATTGGCTCCGACGCGCAGTGCAACTCCCCCGCGGATTTCGACGATCGCTTGCAGCGGAAACGCCGTACGCCGTCGGCCACTGCTCGCGCGACCTCAGAAGACGGCGTTAGCCCCGGCGTTGAACGCCGATCAGCGTTATCGGCCGTAGGAACCAGTGCGGACGGGCACGCGGGCTCGCCCGTTTGCGGCAAGACTCGAACAGCGTAATATGGCCGGCGTCATGACTTCCTCGATCGATTTCGCTGCTTTCTGTGCTGAGTGGCTGGGCGATATCCGGGCTGGCGAGCCATCAACGACCGAACTCGGACATCGCTTCGGCAGGAAGCTTCTTTGCCAGTGGCTAGACATCGACGACTCGTCCGAAGACCTAGTCTACTGCGACGGTGCGGGGGACGGCGGCATCGATATCGCCTATTTGCAGCGCGGCGAGGGTCATGACGCCGAAGGTGACGGCCGCACTGAGGGTCACACCTGGTTTCTGGTTCAGAGCAAGTTTGGATCCGCCTTCGCGGGCCCGCTCACCCTGCTGGAGGAGGCCCAGAAGATCATTGACACCCTAGATGGGAAGCGGACGAAGTTGTCGAGCCTTAGTCAGGCCCTTCTCGAGCGGCTAGGAAACTTTCGACGACAAGCATCCGAACTAGACCGAATTGTTTTGGTATTCGGAACGGTTGAGCCGCTTTCGGACAATGAAAAGCGTGTCCTCGGCGACGTGCGAAGCATGGCGCGTGGGCGTCTGGGCTCGACGTTCGACGTCGAGGCGGTATCGGTCGAAACCGTGTTTCGGCGAGCACAAGAAGCGGAGACCGCCGCGCTGCCGGTCCGACGGGTGCCACTCGCAGCAAAGCTGATGTCCTCCGGCGCCGACCTTCTAGTCGGCGCAGTGTCCCTGCTCGACGTGTACGCCTTCCTCCAAGAATACAGAGCCGCAGCCGGCGATCTCGACGAACTCTATGAGAAAAACGTCCGTCGCTTTCTCGGGAGTCGGGGACGAGTCAACAAGTCGATGCAGCAGACGCTAAAGGACGCGCCGGAGCGATTTGGGCTGTACAACAACGGCATTACGATCGTCGTTGCGGATTTCAAGCCGGGCGAGACGCACGTTGAACTCACCGACCCATACGTGGTCAACGGCTGCCAAACGACCCGAACCATCTGGGAGGTCTGCCATCAGCGGTTGGAAGCGGGAGGGACCGGTGCTGACCCGGTACTCGATGCATGGAAAAAGAGGGCAGGCGAAGGCTCGGCTGTGGTCAAGATCGTGAAGGTGGGCCTTGAGGGCGAGGACTTACTTCGGGAGATCACACGCTACACGAACACGCAAAACGCAGTTCGCGAAAAGGACTTTCTAGCGCTCACTTCTGACTTCAAAACCTGGGCCAAACAAATGGCCGAAGCGCAGGGGATTTTCCTGGAAGTGCAGCGTGGAGGATGGGATTCACAGCGAGCCATGCAGAAGCAGAATCCGTCCGCTCGCCAATTCTCGGAGACAGCGAACGCTTTTGATCTCCTCAAAATATACGGCGCAGGCTGGCTTGGCGAAGCAGGCACGGCGTACGGGAGCAACAAGGCATTCGTTCCTGGGGGGACAATTTTCAAACGAATAATCAATGCGGATACCGAAACGCCCTTCGGCGCCGATGACCTGTATGCGGCCTATCGTTTGCAGAGAGGCGCGGAGACGTTCGGGTTCGGTCGCGGAGCAGAAAAGCCCGGCCGTCGCCAAACGAAGCTGCTGTTCTACATGGTTGTTGTCGACCTGTTGCGAGACGTACTCGTCCGTGAGCAGCGTGCTAGCGGTCCGAAGGACATTACGAAAGCGCTACTCAAGATCTTCGCATCAGGAAACGAGGCTGTTGCGGATGCCCTGCTGGACGCCGCTATCAACGCAATAGACGAGTATATGACGCCCGACATGGAGGACTGCATCTATAACGAGCCTGCGTTCTCCAATGACTTCGGAAACGACCTTGGTGGCATCCTAAAATGGGAGCAACTGGGCAAAACGGAAGAGTCGTCTCCAAGGTTCAGAAGCCTGCTCGCCGTTTGCAAGAAGACAATGGGCAAAAAACAAGGCTCGACCGCGAGTGATCGCGAGCGCATCGCAAGCGTCGTCGCGTAAAGCAGAACAAACTTCTCGCGAGAGCGCCCACCCCGACCCTCAATCGGCACCGTGAACCCAGTTGTCCTAGTGGAGTAGCGCCCCCGCGCTCTGAACCTCCGACCGCCTTGGCTCGAGGGCTCAGGGTAAGGCGCTGCCCGCGGCCACCTCGCGGTCACCGCCCCGCGATCACCCGAAACGCGCGTCCAACGGAGTACGACGCTGGTGCCCCACCAGTGCCCCAGCCCGCGTCCCGCCGTGTCGCATTCCGACCTGTCTCGTCGCGATGACGAACTCCTCGGTGCGCCAGCTCGGCACCGATCGTGGGCCGTTTGTCGTTGGTCTTGGGAAAAACCTTGGAGCCGATTTCGAGACTTGAACTCGAGACCTGCGGTTTACGAAACCGCTGCTCTACCACTGAGCTAAATCGGCGTGGGCGGCGGAGAATACGCGGGGAGCGGCGTTAGTCAAGGATTCTTGGGGGCGGGGCGGGGGCACTTTGGCTGGGCAAAGTGGGCGAACGTGCCGGGGCGGTGACGCGGCTGGATTTGCGGGGGAAAAGCTGGCGTCAGGTGCTATGGATCGGCGGCGGCGAGCTTGCCGCAGGAGGTACGTGACGAGATGACTTCGACAATTGCAGGCTTTCGGTTCGCAGCGGTCTCAGCGGGAATCCGCAAGGACGGCCGTGTGGACGTCGCCTTGGCGGTTGCCGACCGCCCCGCTGTCGTTGCGGGGCTCTTCACGAAGAACCTCGTGCGCGCGGCTCCGGTGTTGATCGCAGAAGAACGCGTCAAGAATGGCCTCGCTCGCGCGATCCTCGTCAACGCCGGCTGCGCCAACGCGTGCACCGCTGAGGCTGGGCTCTTGGCGGCGCGCGAAACCACCGAAGCGATCGCGCGGGCGCTCGGCATTCCGGTCGACGAAGTGCTGCCCGCTTCCACAGGCGTGATTGGCCAGCTGCTACCAGTCGCCAAAATGAACGCAAAGGCCAAGGAGCTCGCCAAATCCATAACACCCGAGGGTTATGAAGCGTTCGCGCAGGCGATTTGCACGACCGATCGCTGGATAAAGGTGGCCGAGGCCAAGGTCGAAACCTCGTCGGACGACGCGGTCTCTATCTTGGGCATCGCCAAGGGCGCTGGGATGATCCACCCGGACGTGGGTCCGCCGCAGGCCACGATGCTCGTGTTCTTGTTCACCGACGCGGTGATCAAGCAAGAGGAGCTGCAAGCGGCTTTGGTTCAGGTCGCAGACAAGACCTTCAACGCGTGCAGCGTGGACGGCGACACGAGCACCAACGACACCGTGATCGCCCTAGCGTCTGGCGCCTCGAATATTCGCCTGACCGCCGCGCAGATCGCCCCTGCGCTCCTCACCGTGTGCGACAAGCTGGCCCGCTCCATGATCGCCGATGGCGAAGGCGCCAATCACGTCGCAGAAATCCGCGCCACGGGCCTGGCCACCGAGGCGGACGCCAAGCGCGTCGCCGAAACCATGGCGACTTCGCTGCTCGTAAAGACCGCGCTGCACGGCAAAGACGCCAATTGGGGGCGTTTGCTGGCTGCCGCCGGCCGCGCGGGCGTCGCCTTCGATCCCAAGCTCGCCAGCATCAAAATTGGCGATGTCGAAATCGTCAAGAACGGCCTCGCCGTCGGCGCCGAAGCCGAGAAGCAAGCCGCCGAAGTCTTGAAAGGCCCGAGCTACAAGATCGAAATCGGCCTGGGCACGGGCCCGGGCGAGTTCAGCTACCTGACGAGCGATCTCGGCCACGGCTACGTGGACGTGAATGCGGACTACCGCTCCTAGTCTCGTCACGGTCGGGCTCTGCCTGGCGGCTTTGTCCGCGCTGCCCGCGCTGCTCCCCGGCTGCGTCGCAGAGCACGGCACGATCGGCGCCGTGATCGCTCAAGAGCCAGACACCGGGCGGCTGTTCCTTCGGGATGTGCCGCCCGGCTTAGCTGCCGCCAAGGCCGGGCTGAAAACCGGCGATGAAATCCTGCTGATCGACGGTGTGGACGTGCGCGTCATGGACGCCAAACAAATCCACGCGGTGCTCACTGGCGACGTCGACGCGCCAGTGAAGCTGACGGTCGTTCGCGGCGAGCAGGTGTTGCGCGTGACCGTGAAGCGCACCGAAGCCAAAAAGCTGTTGCCGCCGCCCAAGAATTCGCCCGAATTGCAGCACTGAGCGGCGCCTTCGACTCCCGGTGCCGCCCCCGCACACCCGATAGGTGGGTACCACCCACTATTGTGCCGTCGGGGATAGCTGGTTTTCGCGCACAATTGGCCCGTTTTCAGAACCCCAATTAGTGGGTGTTCCCCACTATCGACTCAGGCGCGGGAGGGCTGTGCTCAAGGTGCGTTCCAGGCGCACGGCGATCGCGCGAGCCGCCGAGCGCCTACGGCGCGCTTCGGGCGGTTCACCCCTGCTCGCCGATCCGGCGCCCGCATAGGGATGCTAGCGTAGCTCTCGTGGCACTCGCGTCGGGTGAGCTTTATGAGCTGTTTTTGTCGCTTTCGGCGAGGCGCCTCGCGTCGGCTAAGCAGGCGCTCGAGCGGCAGTCGGAAGCCGAGCGCCGGGCCGCGCTAATCGGTGCGCTCGCGCCGATTGCCGTCGACGCAGGGCTGCTCGGTGCAGAAGGCGTGAGTGCGCTGGCCAGTGCGCTGGCGCGGGCCAAAGAGAGCGAGCTGCCGAAAGTGCGCCTGGGGCTCGCCGAGCTGGAACGCGCCATCGCCTCGCTGGGCGTGAGTGACGCTTCCGGTGCTCGCGTGAACGAGACCGAGCTGCTCAATGCGGCGCGCGCGCTGCTCGAAGGCGGCGCGCTCGGCTTCACGCTACTGAGCGACGACCCAGCACCCGAAACCGTCGAATCACACGAGGCCCCAGCGGGCGACGCTGACGATTCGCGTTGGGCGCCAAGCCTAGCCGAGGACATGATCGGCGCGTTCCTCGACGAATGCGTGGAGCGCACCGAGGGGCTGGCCGAGCGGTTGATCGAGCTCGAGCAACGAGGGACCGACAAACAGCTAATTTCCGCGGTTTTTCGGGATTTACACACGCTCAAAGGCTCGAGCGCCTTCGCCGGCCTGACCAAGCTGAACCGCGTCGCACACCGCGCCGAGGACTTGATTGGCGAGCTGCGCGAGGGCAAGCGCCCAGCCGACCGCGCGCTGATCGACGTACTGCTCGCAGCGCTCGACGCCATGCGTAGCATCACCGAGAAGGCGCGCTCCGGGGGCAACATCGACATCGACATCGAGCCCTTGCTCGAGCGCCTTGCGAATCCGAATCGCGCTCCCGCGTCGGCCCCTGCCGCACAGGAGCACCCCAAAACCCAAGAAGCTCCAAGCGCCGTCGTCGCCGGTGCCCGCGCCAACGACGGCCAAGGCACGTTGCGCATCGAGTTCGAAAAGGTCGATCGGCTGCTCAATCTGGTGGGCGAGATCGTCCTGGCGCGCGGACGGCTGAGCAGCGCCGCCGAGGTGCAAGGCGTGGTCGTGCGCGAGGTCGCGCAACTCCGCAAGCGGCTCAGCGACGCGCAGAATGCGCCGCGCGTGCGGGTCTCGGGCAGCGACGTGGCCTCGGCATTTTCCCACGAAAATAGCGCGATTATCGAAGACCTGGAGCGCACCGAGCGCGTCTTGCGCGAAACGTTTGGGGATGTCGACTCGGGCCTCGGCGGCCTCGCGATCGCGGTCGGGCAATTGCGCGACACGGTGATGAAGTTGCGCATGGTGCCGATTGCGCGGTTGTTCACCAAGTACCAACGCACGGTGCGTGAGCTGTCGCACAAGCTCGGCAAGGAAGTGAACGTCGAGCTCTTCGGGGGCGACACCGAGCTCGACAAAGTCTTGGTCGAGCGGCTCGAGGATCCGCTCTTGCACCTGGTGCGCAACGCCGTCGATCACGGCATCGAGCTGCCGGAGGAGCGCGCGGCGGCGGGCAAATCGCGAACTGGTACGGTACGGCTGAGCGCCGTGCAACGCGGCGGGCAAATCTTGGTCGTGATCAGCGACGACGGGCACGGCCTCGACCCCGAGAAGCTGAAGCGCAAAGCCGTCCAGAACGAGCTCATCACCCAAGCCGAAGCGTCAGAGATGTCCGAGGAATCAGCCTTGGATCTGATTTTTCGCGCGGGCTTCTCCACGGCCGAAAAGCTGTCGGACGTCTCCGGGCGCGGCGTCGGCATGGACGTCGTACGCGACGCCATTCAGCGTCTGAAGGGTAACGTGCATTTGAGCTCGACGCTCGGCCAGGGCACGATCGTGGAGCTGAGCTTGCCGCTCACGTTGGCGATCACCCAGGTGCTCACGGCGCGCGTCGGCGGCGAGCTGGTCGCCATTCCGCTCGACGCTGTAATCAGCGCCCAAACCTTGCAACGCGGACAGCTCGAGCCGCTCGGCACCGGCAACTGCTTGCGCATCGGCGAACGTTTGATCCCGGTGTTTCATCTGGCTCTTGTGCTCGGCTTGGCGGGCAGCGTGGCGCTCGGCGATGCCGACGAAGGCAGCGTCGTGATCGTCGGCGTGGGCAGCAGCGAGCTCGGCTTGATCGTGCAGCAGGTGCTCGGGCGTCACGAAGTCGTGATAAAGTCCCTGGGTTCCATGCTGGCAGAGGCTCCGTGCGCGGCGGGAGCAGCCGTCGTCGGCGAGCGCATGGTGCTGGTGCTCGACTTGTCCGATGTCGCGCAGCGTGCCCAAGAGCCAGTACGCCCCACGTTTGCGTCGCGTCCGCGCGCGGTGCGTTCGGACCGCGCGCGTGTCTTGGTGGCGGAGGACAGCGACGTGATCCGCGAGGCGATTCGGCGCGAGCTCGCGCAAGCCGGCTTCGACGTGACCACCGCGGTCGACGGCGAAGATGCCCTCCGCATCTCGAAGGAGCAACGCTTCGACGCCGTCTCGAGCGACGTGATGATGCCCAATCGCGACGGCTACGAGCTGGTGCGCGCTCTGCGCAGCGATCCTCATTATCGCGACACGCCGATCGTGCTGGTGACCAGCAAGGACGCGCGCATCGACGCCGTGCGCGGCTACGACGCGGGCGCCGACGCCTATCTGACCAAACCGGCAGATGCCGACGAGCTGATCCGCACCCTGGACAACCTGCTCCGCCAGCGCGGCCACCGGCGCTGAACCACGCCCAGCGTCAAAATGGCGCCAATCTCCGACCCGGACGAGCCATCTGGGCGCGTTCAAAGCGGAATTTCTCCGGCATTCCTGGCCCTTCCCGTAGGCCGGATTCGTTGCTAGGTTCCGCCGCGTTTCTGTCTTGGGAGGCGGCACGCGCCGCCCCCCTCGTCCGAAGTGAATTCGGACGAGCCTCCCCCCACGCGATCACCTGTCAGTTTCGGGGAGACCCCCCGCCCTGGAGTTACGATGAGCAGCTATCTCTTCACGTCCGAGTCCGTCACCGAAGGCCATCCGGACAAAGTTTGCGACGCAATCTCGGACGCGGTGCTCGACTCAGCGCTCGCTGGCGACAAGTACAGCCGCGTCGCTTGCGAGACGTTGGTCAAGACGGGCTTCGTCGTCATCGCCGGTGAGATCACCACCAAGTCGAGCATCGACTTCGGCAAGATCGCCAGGAAAGCCATCAAAGACATCGGCTACACGAGCTCAGACATCGGTTTCGACGCCGACACCTGCGGCATCTTGATCGCCGTCGAGCCGCAGTCACCCGATATCTCGCAGGGCGTGACCGAGGGCCAGGGCCTGCACAAGGACCAAGGCGCCGGCGACCAGGGCCTGCTGTTCGGCTACGCGTGCGACGAGACGCCCGAGCTGATGCCCGCGCCGATCATGTACGCGCACCAGTTGTCGAAGCAGCTCGCTGCCGTCAGGAAGAAGGGCTCGGTCGACTTCCTCCGCCCCGACGGCAAGAGCCAAGTCACCGTCGAGTACGAGAACGACGTGCCCAAGCGCATCGAGACGGTCGTCGTGTCCACGCAGCACGGCCCCGACGTGAAGCATAAGGCCCTAAAAGAGGCCATTATGGAGCTCGTCGTCAAAAAGACGCTGCCGAAGCACTTGCTCGACAACAAGACCAAGTACTTCGTGAACCCGACCGGTCGCTTCGTGGTCGGCGGCCCCTGCGGCGACGCGGGTCTCACCGGTC
>DATCFJ010000560.1:0-12308 GCA_036509605.1 Polyangiaceae bacterium
CGAGCCGCACTACGTTGCCGCCGCCGAGCGCACCCGAAAGTACGGCTTTGATCGGCTCAAGCTGTATTTGATGGTCGGCCTGCCCGGCGAGACAGACGAAGACATCGACGAGTGTGTCGAGTTCGTCGGTATGCTTTCGAAGATCTGTCCGGTCGCGCTCGGCGTCGCGCCGTTTTGCGCCAAGCGCAACACGCCGCTCGACCGCATGCCGTACGCCGGTGTCGCGCGCGTGGACGCCAAGCTCGAGCGGCTGCGTCGCGGTTTGCGGGGGCGCGCCGACGTGCGCGCGGTCAGCGCCAAATGGGCCTGGGTCGAATATGTGCTCGCTCAAGGCGGCGAAGCCGAGGGTCTAGCGCTGGTCGCGGCGGTCCGCGAAGGCGGCCGCTTTTCGGACTACCGGCGCGCGTTTGGCGCGCTCGGTCACCGCCCCGACGGCAGCGGCTACGAAGGTGTCGATACGCCGATCGCGCCCGAGCGCATGAAGCATAAGAAGAAGTTGCCCTTGGTGGTCAGCGGCTCATAGCCGCTCGGTGCATGCCGTTAGTGGGCGTGCTGTCCGGTCAGAACCTCGACACGCGCTTCGAAGTGGCGTCCGGAAGCCAGCGTGAAATAGGCGCGACCGGCTTCTGCCCCGCGCGGCGGATCGAAGCCGCGTTCCACGAGTAGAGCGGGCTCGCTGTCTTCTTTCACGGCGCGATCCGAGAGTGTGATCGTGATTCGGAACAATCCGGAGCCAGCCGACACATTATTTTGAAGTGCGAATAGCCCCGCGCCCAGCAATGCGACCACGCGTTCGCGCAAATGTGTGAACTGCTCTGGCGGCGGACCTGGGTGATCGTCCACGATCTTGGAGTCTTGGATGTGGCCGTCCGCGTCGACTCGCACGGCGATCGTGAACGGCCGCTGTTTGCCCGCGGGCAGCGTTTGCCAAAGTGGATCTGCGCCCGTGGCAGGGGGGATCGCGCGTGTGAACGCGCTCGACAAACTGCGCACGCCGGGCGGCAGCTCGTCCGCGCCGAAGGCGCCGGTCGCCGCCTGCGTCGCCGGCTTGCCGCTGCCGTCGGCAGCTGTCGCGGTGACGGATCCCGGTGTGGGGCTCGCGGCTGGTTCGGCATTCGGGTGGCGAAGCGGCCGCGGAACGTGCTTCTTCGGCGCAGGCACCGATTCCGGATCTGCCTTCGGGGCGGGCGTCGGGACGGGCTCGACCTCGGCAGGCGTAGCCGCGGCAGGCGGCGCGACAGCCGCGGGCGCCAGAGCCAGCGGGCTCTCTGCGTTCGGGATGTTCGGCACTCCGTCCGGCGTCGCCACCGCATCGACCTCGACAGCGTCGCCCGCCCACGCATCCGCGCGCTCGATCGGCGCGCTGGCCAACTCGAGCGGCCTTCGCACAGCGATTAGCAGCGCCAGCACCAAACAGCCGTGCAGCCCGAGCGAGCCGAGCAGCGGCGTGACTGGACCTACGGGCAACGCGCGCATCCGAGCTCATTCTGACATCGGCTCGCGCCGGCTGTTCCCCGAATAGTGCGTCGGCCCGCCGAGGAGGCTCAGCGCGTGCGAAACAGCGCTGACAGCGGCACTTCCGGGGCGCGCTCGCGATTGCCGCTCGGCGCCGCACCGACCTCCGGCGTCTCGTCGGCTTCGACGACACCCAAGGCCGCGCGCAGCGCGACATCATACAGATGAGACGGCCGCACGTTGCCCAGAGCCGCAAACACGTTACTGCGGACCTTCGGGTTCTTGGCGTTCAAGTCGTTGAGCAAATTCTTGATCTGCTTACGTTGTAGGTTCTCTTGCGAGCCGCACAAGTCGCACGGAATAATCGGGAACGCTTTGGCCTCTGCGAACTCAGCCAGCTCGGCCTCGCTCAAGTACGCGAGCGGACGAATCACGACATTGCGTCCGTCATCCGAGCGCAGGCGCGCCGGCATGGCCTTGAGCTGACCGGAATAGAGCAGATTCAAAAGCAGCGTCTCGATCACGTCGTCACGGTGGTGGCCGAGTGCAATCTTGGTCGCGCCCATCTCCGCGGCCACCGTGTATAAGATGCCGCGTCGCAAACGCGAGCACAGCGAGCAGAAGGTCTTACCCTCGGGCACCTTCTCTTTGACGATCGAATAGGTGTCTTCTTTGACGATGCGGTACTCGTAGCCTTCGCGCTCGAAGTACTCGGGCAGCACCTGCTCTGGGAAGCCCGGGTGCCCTTGGTCCACGTTGAGCGCGAACAGCGAAAACGGAAACGGTGCTCGGCGCTGGATCTGGCGCAGCAGGTAGAGCAGTGCGTGCGAGTCTTTGCCGCCGCTGACTGCGACCATGATGCGGTCGCCGGGCTCGATCAGCCGAAAATCGTGGCTGGCTCGGGCCACTTCGGAAAGCATCCGTTTTTCAAGGCGATCCATGACGGGGCCGAGACTTTGCGCGAATTTTGAGCTGCTGCAAGCTCTGGGTATGCCGGGGCGGCCTATGCGGTGCTAGGCTCGCCGCGCCGTGTTGTTCGCGAAAATAGCTCAATTTACTTGTATTGGCCTGGCTGCCGCGGGCGTCTATTCTTTCGTTTCGTCGGCGCGTGACGGTGAAACCCGGCGCGCCTGCACGCCGCTGTGCGTGATGCACCCCGACTACGCCGCGCGCAACCGCGCTGCGCCTGATTTCGAGTTGCCCAAGTTGGGTGGTGGCACCGCAAAGCTATCGAGCTACCGCGGCAAGATCGTGATCCTGAATTTCTGGACCAAGACGTGTCGCCCTTGCTTGGAGGAGATGCCGAGCATCGCGGGTCTGGGCAAAGCCCTGGCTCCGCATGGCGACATGGCGCTGCTCACGATCTCCACCGATGACACCCTGGAGGACGCGCGCGAGACCTTGAAGTCAGTACTCGGCGGCGCAGAGCCGCCGTTCGTCGTCATGATCGACCCGGACTCCAAAGTGGTGGCCGAAAAGTTCGGCACCAAGTTGTACCCCGAGACCTGGTTCATCGATCGCAGCGGCGTGATTCGCGCGCGCGTGGACGGCGGTCGCGACTGGAACGCGGCTCTAACCCTTGATCTTGCCCGCAGCTTCGACGACCCGATTCAGTGCGGCGTGCTGTATCGCGAGCACCAAGCCCAAGGCCCATTCGCCGGTATCTGCGGCGAGATCGCGCCGAGCCTGTAAGCGTGAAGGTCTTCGTCTGTCGTTGCGAGGACGTGACGCTGCACGAGCTCGAGCACGCCATCACGCTGGGTCATAAAGACATCGAATCCCTCAAGCGCTACACGGGCTTCGGGACCGGCGTCTGCCAAGGTAAATCCTGCCTGACCGCGTGCGCGCGGGTGCTCGCGAGCCACGGTGGGGATCCAGGCCAGGGCATTACGCCGAGGCCGCCGTATCATCCTGCGACGCTGGCCAAGTTGGCGGGTGTCGAGCCACAATGGTAGGTTCTGCGCCGTGAAAGTCCGACTGATCAAAGAGCTGCGTTTCGAGGCCGCGCACCGCTTGCCGCGCGTGCCGGAAGGTCATAAGTGCGCGCGCCTGCACGGGCACAGTTTCAAGATTGAGCTGGCCGTCGAAGGCCCAGTGAATCCGGATTCCGGATTTCTCATCGACTACAGCCGCCTCGACGAAATCTGGCAGCCGCTACACGACGTGCTCGACCACAACTATTTGAACGATGTGCCCGGCCTCGAAAACCCAACCAGCGAAATCCTCGCGCATTGGCTGTGGCAGCGCGTCAAGCCGGCTTTGCCCGAGCTGACACGTGTGATCGTGCACGAGACCTGCGACGCACGCTGCGAATACGAAGGCGGCTGAGGCCGTCTTCATTGGGTTGATGTTCACGCGTCACGGCGCGTGCCGTCACAGCCTTCGGCGTCGCGTGGCGGCGCCGTGCGCGCGTTACGGCAAGCCGAAGCGCTGCTTGTTCTGACCGACGAACTCGACGTAAGCGCCGGACTCCAAGCGCCCCTCGATTTCACCGGCGTCGACCGCGGCTTCGAGCGCGCGCTTGATGTCACCGATCAAGCGCGACGGCGGCAGTTTGAAGGCGACCATGATCTCGTTGCCGACGCCCGTCGGCAAGAGCGGCTGAACGGCGTCTTCCGCGGCGAGCATCGAGATGCGCTCGCCCAGCTCATCGATTTGCGAGATGCCGCGGCGCTTCTTCTCGGGGCGCTTGGTGGTGATGTCGGCTCGCGACAAACACAGCAAATCCTCGAGATATGGACCGATTTCCTTGGCGAAGCGGCGCACCGCGCTGTCCGTCCACTTGCCGTCGTATTGGCTGGCTCGCAAATGGTGCAAGACCAAGAAGCGCACTTCGTCGCGCAGGGTCTCGTCGGCGGAGAACAGCCGCTCGCGGCGCTCGAGCTTGTCGAACATGCGCGCGCCGACCTCGGCGTGGCCGAAGAAATGCACTTCGCCGCTGGACGAGATGGAGCGCGTGCGCACTTTGCCGATGTCGTGGAAGAGCGCGGAGTAACGCACTTCGATACGCTGGACGCTCTGCGTAACGACTTGCTTCGTGTGCTTCCAGACGTCCTTGTGGCGCCACTCGCCGTCGCCGAAGCCGACCAGCGCTTTGATTTCCGGTAGCAGCGAATCCAGCACGCCGCTCACGAGCAGCGAGTCGAGACCGCCGTCGGCGTGCTCGCCGAGCATCACGCGATCCAAATGCGGGCGGACGTCCGTGGGGCTCAGCGCGTCCAGATCCGCGGCGCTCACCAGGGCGACTGGCCGGTCAGGCTCGCCCCGCTCGGCGCACGCGACGGCACGCTCGAGCGCGTCAATTGCGCGGGCGGCGTCGGCGGCGGGAGCAACGGACTCGTGCGGCATCGGATCCTTGGCCAGAAAAGGAGCCTCTTTGTATTCGGGAAGCCCGCGAGCGCAAGAACAATCGTGAGGGTAGCACGCGACAGGTCGGGCTCAATTTTCCGTGATTTTGTGACGAAGAATGACCCGAGGCGCGCAAAACGAGCCCAATTGAGGCTGCCGCGATAGGCTAGGCGAGCCATGGCTCAGGGTCGGCTCGTGCTCGCGCTGCCCGTCCGAAATCGCGATTTCGGGCGGATTTTGGCGCGTGTCGTGTGCGCCCTGTTCGCGCTGCTCGGCGCCTTGCCGTTGGCCGCTGGTCTCTTCCTCTCCTCTCATTCGGTCGAAGCGTGGGCGGCTCGCGAAACCGCGCGCGTTCTAAAGGAACAGCTCGGCCTGACGGCCAGTTATCGCGTCGAGCTGAAGTTGCTGCCACTGCGGCTGACGGTGAACGAGCTCACCGTGCCGGCCTCGGACGGAGCGGGTCCGGCCCTGCAGGTGAGTCGGATTGCAGTGACACCGCGCATCTTCTCGCTGCTATCCGGGAAGCTCGATGCGGGCGATGTCGAGATCGACCATCCGCAAGCGCGTCTAGTCATCCGTGACGGCAAGCTTCAAAACCTCGACTACCACTTGCCGGATCTGCCGAAAACCACGCGCGCGCCGTCGAAGCAAGCGCCCTTTGGTTCGCTGTCGGTGGGTGACGCGCGTTTCAATCTCGACATCGACGGTGTGCATGTCGACACGGGCGAGCTCGACTTAGACGTGTTTGCCGAGCAGGGACCGACCTTCGAGGTCGCGTTGCGTTCGAGCGGCACGCACATTTGGCGCGCGCGCGAAGTGCGCGGCGTTCCGCCGCCGCCGCCCGGCACCGTCGCGTCGGACGAGGACGTGTTGTGTCGGCTCGAGCTGCGCGCACGCTACGAGCCCGGGGATATCCTGGTGCGGCGCTTGTCCGCGCTCGGCACGGCCGATCTCGATCCCAAGGCGGGCACGCTGCCGGCTTGCGATCTCGCTCAAGAAGACATCCCGGGGCGCGTGATGCTCCGCTTGTCGCAGGTACGGGTTGCCCTGCGCAAAGGTGAAGTGCCACTGATCGACGGACACGTCGCGTTGCGCGCGCCGCTGCCACTCGTGAATCGCTTCGTGCGCGCGGGTCCGCTGAAAGGGTTCGTGTCGTTTGCGGGCGACGTTCGCTATGACGGCCGCCACAAGCTACCCGAGGTGCACGGCAAGTTGACTGGCGCAGGCGTCGAATTCGAGCGCTTCAAGCTGGCCAAGAAGCTAGACGTCGACCTCGACGTTGCGGACGACGCGATCAACATCCCGCGCTATCAGATGGCGTTCGCCGACGGCGACGTGGTGCTGAAGAACGCACGCATCGAGCCCTTCGCGCCTGGGGTCGTGCTGCGCGCCGAACGCGTCGACAGTAAAGGCATGGATTTCGAAGGCTTGATGCGCGACCTCGGCGTCACCGACGACACTCTGATTCATTGGGACTTCAACGATCTGCGTGTGACCAAGATCAACGGCACGATCAAGCCGTTGCACATCGACGCCGAGGTTTACGCGGACACCCGGAACTTCGAAGTCACTGATGTCTCGTTTCGCAACCCAGCCCGCAAGCGCATGATCGGCGTGAAGGCGCCGCTGGTGCGCGGTCACCTGGGTGTGCGCGCGACGTCATTCGACATCTTCGACACGCGCACGGATTTCGGCGGTAGCTCGATCGACGTGAAATTGGTGTCGATTGCCTATGCGGACGCGGCCGTGAAAATGTCGGTGCTCAAGGGCTCCCGAATCGACTTGGCTGATGTGAGCCCGATCGTCGGCATCCCGATCGCCGGAAAGGCGGAAGTGGACGTCGATATGGGCGGAGTGCCTCCGGCGGTACTGCTCACCGGCAACCTGAAGGTGGGCGACTTCGTGTTCGGCGGCTTTCCGTTCGGCGATATCTCGAGCGCAAAAGTGCGTTTCACGCCGCTCATCCTCGATCTCTCGGACGTACAAGCGAAAAAGGGCAAGAGCGATTACTTCGTGCCCAGTGCGCGCTTGAATTTCGATGGGCCCGCGTCGCTGGTCACAGACGCGCGCGTCAAGAGCGCCGCCTTCGATCTGCGCGACTTCTTCTCGATCTGGCACTTCGACGTCGATCCGCGTTTCGATGATATCCGCGGCCAAACCGGGCTCGATGCGAGCGTGCACTATGTGCTCGGCGGCTCGGAAGATCGCTGCGGTGGCGGTAATCTACGAGTCGCGGGCAGCGCTCGGCTGAGCGCGCTCGATCTGTTCGATGAGCGCTACGACTCCGGCGACGCCGACTTCGACTTTCGTTGGTCCGATCGCGACGCGACCTATCAGGGCGTCGATCTGACCGTGCCCAGCCTCATTCTGCGCAAGGGCAGCGGCACTTTGGTGGGCTCGCTCGGGATGCGCCAGGGCGGACAGGTGTATGGGCATTTCGTGGGCAGCGCCGTACCGCTCTCGCATCTCGACGCCTTGCCGACGCTGCTGCGCGCCGCCGACGGTCAGCTCAGCGCCGTTGCCGAGGTCGGCGGCACGGTGGACGCCATGACGCTCAGCGCCAGCGGCCGGATTTCGCCGGTGCGCGTCGGCCGCGCCACACTGCCGGCCTCCAAGTTCGAGGTGCGCCTGGTGCCCACCGTGCGTGAGCAGAAGGTGGTCGGTACGACTCGCTGCGGTAAGCCAATAGGCGCCCCATTCGAGCGGGCCGACTACGACTCTGATGTTTCGTCCGGCACGTTCCACAGCAGCGGGGATCTGTTCGGAAGCCAGATCAAGTTCGACGATCTGACGATCACGCGGCAACGCGGCAAGGTCGTGCGCGGTGACGTGATTTTTTCCGGGCTCGATCTGGGCGTGTTGGCGGAATTGTCGCCCACGCTGGGGGATTCCGAGACGCGGCTCGAAGGCAAGCTCGGTGGTCGCTTGTCGCTGCACGAGTTTCACATGAAGAACCCGCTCGACTCCAAGGTCGAGCTTGCGCTCTCGCAGTGGGATGCGACGCGTCGCGGATATCACATCGAGCTCGCCACGGGGTCGCATCCGATCGTCTTCGAGAATCGCCGTTTCTCGTTGCCCGGGGTCGGGTTCACCGCGACCACACCGCGCGGGCAGCGCGTCACGTTCGACGCGCAGGGCTCGATTTTCAACGTGTCCACATTCCCGCAGATCGACGCGAAGCTCACGCTACGGCCGATGCAACTAGCGAGCTTGGTTGGCGTGATTCCGCGCGCCGAGCGCGCTGAAGGCGTGCTGTCGGGACAGCTCGCAGTCGTCGGCCCCTTGCTTGCGCCGCGCTTCGCCGGCGGCTTTGACCTCGAGCACGGCGAGGTTTCGATTAGAGGTTTGCCGCTGCCGGTGTCGGACATCGACGTTGCGCTGCGCATCGATGGCAACGAGCTCAGGATCGAAAAGGCCACCGCTAAGGTCGGTTCGGGGTCGCTGCAGATGACGGGCGGAGCGCCGCTTTTGGGCCTAAATCTCGGCGCGGCGCGCTTCGCCATTACCGCCCGGGAGCTGGCATTGCCGATGAATGACGGCATTCGTGCCGTCGCCGATGCAGACCTGAACGTGAGCTTCAAGTCGTCGGCCGACGCGGACCACGACTTACCTCGCGTCTCCGGCGACGTCACGCTGCGAACGTTCGAGTACACGCGCCCGGTCACCATGACGGCCGACATCTCCTCGCTCGCGCAACGCGGCAAGCGTACCGAGGTCGACACCTACGACCCGGCGGATGACGTTCTGCAGTTCGAAGTGCGGCTGCGCTCGCTGCGACCCATGAAACTGCAAAACAATCTGATCGACGCCGAGTTGGACGTGGCCGACGAGGGTTTGCTGCTCGCCGGCACGAACGGGCGCTTCGGTTTGCGCGGCGCGGTCACGCTCCGCCCACGCGGCAAGATCTTCCTACGCCGCAGCGAGTTCGAGGTCACGCAGGGCCGGGTACGCTTCGACGATTTGACGCGCATCGCTCCCGAGGTCGACGTGACTGCGGTCACCGAATATCGCCGCTATCAGACCAACGCCCCGGCGACCTCGGGCGCGCCGACGGCCCCGAGTAGTGGCGGCTCGAGCGCGCCAACCTCGCAAGGCGGGCGTTGGCGGATTCAGCTGCACGCCCACGGCGACGCAGACAAGCTGAAGATCGATCTCACGAGTGATCCGGCGCTCGCTCAGGACGACATTTTCCTGCTGCTCACGGTTGGGTTGACGCGTGCCGAGCTCGATCAGGCGCAGTCGGCCAGCGTCGGGGAAAGCGTGGCATTGGAGGCGCTCGGCTCGCTGAGCGGCGCGGACCGCGCCGTTACCGACGCAGTGCCGCTAATTGACGAGTTCCGCTTCGGAAGCGCCTATTCCTCGCGCACGGGTCGCACCGAGCCCACGGTCACCATCGGCAAACGGCTCTCACAGCGCATCCGCGCCAACGTCACGAGCGGTGTGGCCGACTCGCGCGAGGTGCGCTCCAACGTCGAGTGGCAATTGAGCCCGCGTGTCAGCGTCGAAGGCTCGTACGACAACGTCAATGACATCTCCAGCTCGACGCTCGGCAACCTTGGCGCAGACGTGCGCTGGCGGCTCGAGTTCAGGTAACGTCGCCAGCCACCGTTACCGTGCACGGCGTTCACAGCCCGAGCGGTCTCAGGAGCGGAGCTCGGGCTTCGGCGCGGCGCTGGGCGCCGAGCCAAGGCCCATGAGCATCATCTTGGACGCGTGCGGCATGACGAGCCCAGGCAAGCCGAGCTTGGGCGACAGTTGTGCGACGAGGCCGAATAGCAGCGCGAGCGTGCGCTCCACGTAGAAGTACCCTTCCGGGTACTCGACGCTTTTCATCACGTCGCGCAGGCGGCCACGGATCTGCGCGTAGCCGGAGAGCTTTTCGACGGTCTGGCGATCGAGCCGCGAAAAGTCCTCGATCTTCACGGACGACAGCACCTTGAGGTATTCGCGGCCGACTTGCTTCAAGAGCTCGCGGTCACCTCCCGCGGCGACGAACCCCATCCGTTCGAGCCCGGCCAAGATCTGATCGTCGTTCCTGGTGAGCGCGCCGAGGATGACCACTTTCATGCCGCTGGCCAGCGCGGGCGTCAGCTCTTCCACTGCGCCGTAATCCAAAATTACGAGCTCGGGTCCCGGACGAACCAAGAAGTTTCCCGGATGCGGATCGGCGTGGAACACACGCTGCTCGATCAACATCGTGAAGTAACATTCGACTAGGAGCTTGGCGACCTCCGCCGAGTCGATGCCTTGCTCGCGCTGGGCGTCGAAGTCGTTGATCTTGAGCCCGTGCTCGAAGCTCATCGAGAGCACGCCGCCCGCAGTCAGCTCGGCGATCACTTCGGGCACGACCACGTTCTTGCGCCCTGCGAATATATCGCGAATTCTCGCCATATTCGCGCGCTCGTGTCGGTAGTCGGTTTCGCGCGCCAGCATTGCGCTGAGCTCCTCGAACACGCGCTCCACTCGGCCGACTTTCACGACCCACTTGATCACCGGCAAGAGCGAGCGGAGCACGGCCAAGTCTCGGCGAATCAAGGTTTCGATGCCGGGATACAGAATCTTCACCGCCAGCGCGCGGCCGTCTCGCGTCGTGGCGCGATGAACCTGCGCGAGCGACGCAGCCGCCAACGGCTCGCGTTCGAAGCTTCCAAAGCGCGCCAGGGGGTCGTCGCCGAACGCTTCACTCAGACGGCCAAGGACCTCGGCGAATGGCCGCGGGGGGACCTTATCCTGCAGCGTCTCCAGTGCCTCGCCGAACGCCGGGGGCAAGAAGGTACCCACTACGCTCAGCACTTGGCCCATCTTGATGAACACGCCGCGCAGACGGGCAAACCCTGCGCTCAGGCGCTGGGCATTCTTCAGGTGCGCACGCTCCAAGCGACGGCTGGCCCGGGCGGGGCTCAGCACCCGACCCAGCGCCCACTCCCAGCCATAGGAGAGAATGATCGTCCAAAACAAGAGCAGTGCGCGGAGCGAGCGGAGCACGTCGGGGCACACTAACCAGCACGGCCGGTCGGCACAATTCCCCCGCAACCGCTGGGGTTTTCTAGAGATTTGCTAGGGGAGCAAAGGTTGGTTGCCTTTGCTCTCAATGGAATCGCCGCCCCAGCATTAAGCCCCTGTGCCGCGAAGCCGTTAGGTCCATCGAGGATTGCTGCCAGTGACTCGCATGTGTGTGCAATCGCGGAGTGTGGGATGAAGATTCTGCTCGCCGATGACGAGCCGATCGCTCGGACCATGCTTGAGCACTGGCTTACGGGCTGGGGTTACGAGGTGGTTACTGTGCGCGACGGGGAAGCCGCACTGAACGCCCTCGCGGCGGATCCCGAATTGCGCCTGGCGATCATCGATTGGGTGATGCCCAAGGTCGACGGAATCGAAGTCTGTCGCCAAATCCGCGGCGGCCCTGCAGAGCCCTATATCTACGTCGTGCTGCTCACGGCCAAGGACGACAAGTCCGACATCATCCAAGGCTTGGACGCCGGCGCGGACGACTACCTCGTCAAGCCGTGCAACCCGCTCGAGCTCAAAGTCCGGCTGCGTGCGGGTCGGCGCGTGATCGAGCTGCAGGAGCAGTTGGTGGCCGCGCGCGAAACACTGCGCTTTGAAGCCATGCACGATTCGCTGACGCAGCTCTTGAATCGCGGCGCGACGCTCGAACAACTGGAGCGCGAGCTGGTTCGCGCTTCGCGGCGTAGCGCGCCGGTGACGGTGGTGATGGCAGATCTCGATCACTTCAAAGCCATCAACGATACCTTTGGCCACGCCACGGGCGACGTGGTGCTGCGTGAAGCCGCGCGACGGCTCAAACTCGGTGTACGCGCCTACGACTCGGTGGGTCGCCTGGGAGGCGAGGAGTTCATCGCGGTGCTTCCCGAGTGCGAGTCGACGGTTGGGCTCACCGTTGCCCAGCGGCTGTGTAAGCTCGTGTCCGAGTCCCCCGTGCTTACCCCGACGGGCAAAGTGCCAGTCACGATCAGCATTGGTTTGGCGGCATCGGATCAATATCCCGGTGCCACTGCCGAAGACTTGATGCGCGCTGCTGACGCGGCACTCTATCAAGCGAAGCACACCGGTCGGGCGCGCTGCGTCCTCGCGAGTGGCGCAGACTGGCAAGCTCAGGCTCCCGTAAACGATCCGGAAGCTACGACGCTGAAGCCGCTCTCGTCCGCGCACGTCTGAGCGAGAGAGTTGGTTTGATGGTCACGCGGCGCGCGCGTGCGTCCTAGCCTTCGGCGTCTCGGTTCGAAACGCACTCCGCCGCCGAAGGCTGCGCCGCGAAATGCGTCATTCCGTGACCATCAACCCATCAGGCACCTCGGCGGAAAGAATCCGGGCGCGCGGCAATTCAGCCACATTTCCACGCCTCCATCCCAAGTGCTAGCCTCGCTTCGGCTATGAAGATCGGCATTCCCAAGGAGATCCGCCCCGGTGAGCGTCGGGTCGCGGCGACGCCGGAGACGGTGAGCCGACTGATGAAGCTGGGCTTCGAAGTGGCGGTCGAG
>DATCFJ010000561.1:0-3573 GCA_036509605.1 Polyangiaceae bacterium
CCACAGATGAAGCGCGTCGCCGGGCCGCCGCCGCCGAGCGTCAAGACCTGCAGCCCCTGCTGCAGCACGCCCGGCAGCGCCGCCCCCACATCCACCGGCGCCACTGCCTTGCCGTTGCCGAGCAGGTGCTCGTGGCCATGCGGGAAGCTCACCAGATCCCCAGCCGACAAGAGCACGCGCTTGCCGTCCGGCAGCTCGACGTAAGCGTGCCCCTCACAGAGCAGGTGATAGATGATCAGGTGGCCGGTGCCCTGGGCGAAAATCGGTGCAAGCTTGCACGACTGGGGCGAGGCCAGACACCACGGCTCCGAAAGCTCTGCGTTGATGTAAATCGCAGAGTCGAGCTTGATCACTCGCAGCAGCTCCGAAAGCGCGTCCATGCCTTGCCCCGAGCAGCTTACCACCCGCGCGCGGTAGGCCTGCAAAGGATTGTGGACGACCGGTCAAGCACAATGCCGGCGCCGGTATTCAGGTCAAACAAGCCGTACGCCGAGGGAAGCGCCCGCAGGGCTCTCTGTCGCATGTTCACGGCTCACAACGGGCGTCGTCGTGCGACACGCCAGAAGGACCTCACATGACCCAAGCATTGACTCAGCCAGCCGCGACTCCCGACATTCAGACCCTCAAGGCCAAGCTCAAGGCCACCTGGATGGACGGCAACTACGACTACTTTTCCCGCTTCATGGAAAGCTCGGCTGTCGAGCTGCTCGAGCGCTTGCAGCTCGCGCCCGGCGCGGAGCTTTTGGACGTGGCCTGCGGCTCGGGCCAGCTCGCGCTGCTGACGGCGCGGCGCGGTCTGCGCGTCACCGGCGTCGACATCGCGGAAAACTCGATCCTCGCCGCGCGAGGCCGCGCCAGCGCCGAAAGCCTGGACGCACGCTTCGACGTGGGCGACGCCGAAGCGCTGCCGTATCAGAGTGCGAGCTTCGATGTCGTGGCCAGCCTGTACGGGGCCATGTTCGCGCCGCGGCCCGAGCTGGTGGCGGCGGAGCTTTTGCGCGTGTGCCGGCCGGGCGGCAAAATCGTGATGGGCAATTGGACCAGCGAAGGCTTCATCGGCAAAATGTTCAAGACCTTTGCACGCTTCATCGCGCCTCCCGGAATGCCGTCGCCCGCGCTGTGGGGTGACGAGAGCGTGGTCGAGCAGCGCTTCGGTGCTGGCGTTTCGCACCTGAAGTTGTCACGCGTCGTGTACCGCTTCGACTACCCGTTCGGGCCGTCCGAAGTCGTGGAGTTCTTCCGGAAGTACTACGGACCTACGACGCAAGCATTCGCCAGGCTCGGCGAAGCCGAGGGCAAAGCGCTACGCGCCGAGCTCGAGTCGCTGTGGTCGTCGCACAATCGGGCCGACACGGCGAACCGGACGCTGGTCGACGCCGAGTACCTCGAGGTCGTGGGCATCCGGGCCTAAGGCCTGCCGGTCGAAAGGAGGAAACGCCATGCCGGCCCTCAACGCCGCGGGCGTCGTGACCATCGTCTTTTTGCACAGCAGCTAGGCGATGGTGACTCCCAACTTCACGGAGGTTCCCGGTCTGCACATCATCGCGGATCGTCAAAAGAGCTTTTACAAGCGCTTCGACGCGCGTTTCCTGGCCAGCAAGCTATTCTCACTTGCTTCGTGGCTCGCCACGTTCGGCGCCGTTTTGAAGGGATACTTCCCCCACTTTCATCGCTTGGAGGGGGGCGTGTTCGGCGTTCCATCCGACTTCTTGCTGGACGAGTCAGGGCGTATCGTGGGCTGACCGACTGGATCTGACGGTTTTGCCGTGTCGTACTAGAGCGTGAACCACCAGTCGAGGAGCGGCATTTCAGCGCGATCTTCTGCGCTCGGCGTGCGCAGACAACCGTAGTCCAGCTCGATCTCGAGCGCGCCCGTGCGCTTGACGAGCGCCCGCAGGGCGATCACCGCACTGAGCTCCTCCACACCCTCGAGCTCGTTCATGAGCGCGTGAGCGCCGAGGAGGCGATACCACATCCCAATGAGCGTGTGGTCCTTCGCCTGCTCGGCGAGTTGGCACAGGTCGAGTGCCAACTCGAACACATCCAACTTGCTGGGCGCGGTTGCGTCGAGCCCGGTGAGGCGGCCCGCGGCGACGAGTGACGACCACGCTTCCGAGCCGGCGTCGATGAACAGCCGCTCCTCCTTGCAATAGGTCGGTGCGCTGTGTCCGGCGAGGGTCACCCAGCCACCCTTGACCGACGCGCCCTCCACCGGGTCGGGATAGTCGCTGATAGGAATGCTGTAGACGAAGTGCGCGGCCAACAGCAGATCGATGATGCGAAAGTGCGTGTAGCCCGTGTCCCATTCGCCTTGGAAGGCGTAAAGCGCGGCGTAACTGGAGCGCAGGGCTTCGATCGGCCGCCCCGTCGTTGCGAGTAGCCGGATCGACTGCTCGACCAAGTCTTCGAATTCATGCATCGACATGTCGCCCAACCTATACCGGGCTCCAGCGGTTGCGCCAGCCCGCTCTGCATGGGAAGCTCACTGCATGGTGAGCCGGGGACTGGGCATGTGCTTCGTCTTGTTTGCGATCATCGGCTGTGGGAGTGCCGAGTCGGGCAGCGGCGACACAACTGCGAGTGGCGGCAGCACGGCGCTGGCTGAAGCGGGTGCGAGCGGCGCCGAGCCCGACGCTTGCGCAGACACAGTGTGGGTCTAAGGCATCCAAAGCTACCTCAGTCAGCGACCGGCAGAGACCCACTTGAACCCGATGCTCGTGGCATGCGAGTCTCTTTGGAGAGCAACACGAGCTAAGTGTTGGCTTACCTAACGGTGTCTCATCCGTGGTCGGTTAGCCGCGAGCTCCACGGTTGAATTGTTGGATCATTTCGATCACTTGCGTGGTCGTTCAGTGAAGAGAGTTGAAAGCGGGCCACCGACTCTGATCTTCTGCGGGTGTCTAGACCTCAGGAGGCAGAGTGATGGCCCGACACAGAGATAGCCAGATCCGGCGGGAGCTGACCAGTCTGATTTCACCGCGGCGAATCCGCGCAGTGGCACGGGAACTCGGAGCAGTCCGAAGGCGGCGCAAGGTCGATGTGGTCGCGCTCGTCTATTCGCTGGTGCTCGGTTTCGCCACGGGTGACCGACGTACCCTGGCTGGACTGAGACGGGCATACGAGCGCGTAACAGGGACGTGCTTGGCTCCGTCCGCGTTTTATGACCGTTTTACTCCGGAATTAGCGAGTGTGATGAAGCGCCTCTTGGCGGAAGTGATGGAGCGAATCAACGAGCAACGCCCCCGGCTCCACTTCGCACTCAACTCGTTCCGACAAGTTCTGGTAGCGGACGGCAGCGTGATCCGGTTGCACGAAGCGCTCGCTTCCGCGTTCCCATCGATCTGGACGAATCACATGCCCGCCTCGGCCAAGCTTCACGTCGTGATGAATGTCGTGGGGCGTGGGCCGAGTAGCATTCAGATTACCCATGGCAGCCGTCACGATCTGCGACTGTTTCGGGCGGGCGAGTGGATGCGAGACAAGCTGTTGATCTTCGATCTAGGCTATTTTCAGGGACATCTCTTCAGTCGAATCGGGGTGTATGGCGGCTTTTTCTTGAGTCGGCTCAAGAAA
>DATCFJ010000562.1:0-2508 GCA_036509605.1 Polyangiaceae bacterium
CGCGTCGTGCGCACGCATTCGCGCACCGATCGCCGCTTCGTGCTGGAAGAGGACATGGACGTTCGGCTCTCGGAGGCTCTCCGCCCCGAAGACCTGGCGGACCAGAACCGCGCACTGGATCTGATGGAGCGCGTGTTGACGGGCATGACGATCGACCTGCGGACCGTGTTCGTGTTGTGCGACCTCGAAGGCCTGACCATGCCTGAGGTGGCGGCGCTGCTGGAAATACCGGTCGGGACCGCAGCGTCGCGCTTGCGTCGCGCGCGCGAAGCATTCCGCGCGGCCGTCCTTGCGCTGGAAGCCAAGCTGCAACGAGGTCGCAAAGAATCATGAGCGATCTGAAATTGCTCCCACCCGCTCCTCCAACGCCGCTAGAACGGCTGTTGCTCGATGCCGCGGCGAACGAAGCGCCTTCCGTCGAGCAGCGACTGCGCGTCCGCCAAGCTCTCGGGTTGCCGACTGCGGTCGTCGTGCCGGCGGCGCAAGCAGGTCGCAGCGCAGTGCTGGTGAAAGCGGTCGTCGTCGCTGCCGTCGTCGTCGGGGCGGCGCTCTCGTTCGTGGTCTTGGGGCGAGGACGCACAGCGCCGGCTCCGGCAAGTGCGCCTGCCATGGCACAATTTGCGGCAAATCCGCCGCCAGCACTCAGAAGCGAAGCACCGTCGCCGACTGTCGAAGCTGCGCTCCCCGCACCGGTCGCAGCCAAGCCGCCAGCCAAGAGCGCGGCCGGCGTCACTCACCTCGCAACCGAGTCACGCTCTGATCTGAGCGAGCAGCTGCGTTTGATTGAGACCGCGCGCAGCGCCGTGGCGAGCGGGGATGCCCGGGCGGCGTCACGAGCGCTGAGCAGCTACGGTTCGCAGTTTCCGCACGGGACGTTCGCCCAAGAAGCGGCCGTGCTGCGCATCGAAACAGTGGACTTGCAGGGCAACCACACGCAGGCGGCCGCGCTCGCGCGCGGCTTCCTGGCGAGGCACCCCAATAGCCCGCACGTTGGCCTAGTTCAGGGCATCGCGGCGCGGGCTCAATAGCTCACTCACACTTCAGGGTAGCCAAGCCCTTGCCCGCGCCCACCACGGCACGCAGCCCGTCGTGCACGCATTGAAATGAATCGGCGTGGTAGGTGTACCCGAGCGCGACCGGATAGGCTGCAGTGGTCTTCCAGTCTGCCGCGTTCACCGTGCCTGCGCTACCTGCATCCCAGCTTATTTTGAAAGGGTTTCCACTAGCCACGTCAGCTGCGCTGGCCAAGTTGTTGTCCCGCAAATCCCAGAAGCCGACGGCGGAGCTGTCCCGCGACGTGACCGGGTTTTTCACGTCCTCGAAGTAATTGGCTTCGACCAACGAATAGCCGCCCATGCGCACGTTGATGCCCGAGGTCAACACTTGATGAAAATAGTTGTTCAACACGTGCGAGTAGCCATGCCGCTGTAGCGGCGTGCGTGAGCCAATGTTCTCGAACAGGTTGTGGTGGAACGTGATGTGTCGCACGGCGTCGTCGGTGTCGGTGTAGCCGTTCAGGCTCATCTTGTGATGGTCGTGCATGAAGTTGTACGAAACAGTGATGTCGTCCGCGCCCTTCTTCACGTCGACCATGCCGTCGAACGCGGTGTCGCCGGCGCCGGCACAGTCCAACATCGAGGTAAATAGCTCATCGTGGTCGACCCAGACGTTGGTCGGGAAGCCACTGCTCATACCCTCGATCGAAATCAGGTCCGACGCGTCGGCGCCCGGCGTTAGGGCGATCGTCATGTTCCGAATGATGACGTTGTGCGAGTCGCCCACGATGCGAATGCCGAAGTTTGCCGCCGAGCCGTCTGCCCCAAGCACACTGATGTCGCTCTTGTTTTTGATCTCGACCGTCTGCGCCGGCAACGTGTGCTGGACGCAGGGATCTTTGATGGTCGAAAAGTCGAACTTGCCCGTGTATTGCAGCACCAACCCGCCGCTACCTGAGTACGCGTCGATAGCGCTGCTCATGGCCGCCATCGATGCAACAGTGATGGCCTTGCTGCTGCCACCACCCGTCGTCGCCTGGCCATAGCCCGTAGGTTTTAGCTCGGGCGCACCGCTCGTCGTGCTCGCGCTGCCTGCAACGCCGCTTCCCGCCGTGCCGCTCGCCCCCGCGCCGCCCATCGCAGACGCGCCGCCCGTCGCAGACGCGCCGCCCATCGCAGACGCGCCGCCCATCGCAGACGCGCCACCGCTCGCGACGGCGCTGCCGCTCGCGCCGCCAGGCGGCGTGACTACGCCGGAGCCGCCGAAACCGGCCTCACCTCCGTCAACCTTCTGAGCGACGCTGCTGCAACCAACGCCAACCGGTAGGGAAACGATGCTGACCAACCAAAGCGCGTGCGCGCCGAACGTTCTCATGATGCGTAATGCACGAGCGCGCCATTTAGATCGCTAACGGCCCTCGAATGGCTAAGTCGGTCGATGATCGCGGTCGAGGCGCCCGGCTGGCGAGGCGCGACGAAGGCGCATACTGCTGGTATGTAACTGAGGAGCAAC
>DATCFJ010000563.1:0-3713 GCA_036509605.1 Polyangiaceae bacterium
GACGACGCGGAGTACAGCGCCCTGGGCGCGAGCCTGGTGCCGGGTGCGCGTGCGCTGTGGGAGCAAAGCGACATCGTGCTCAAGGTGCAGCCGCCCGAGCTGAACCCAGCGCTCGCGGTTCACGAAGCGGACCTGCTGCGCGAAGGCGCGGTGCTGGTCAGCTTCATCTGGCCCGGCAAGAACGGTGAGCTGGTGGAGCGGCTTGCCGCGCGGCGCGCGACAGTGCTGGCGATGGACCAAGTGCCGCGCATCACGCGCGCGCAAAAGATGGACGCCCTCAGCTCGATGGCGAACATCGCCGGCTACCGAGCCGTGATCGAAGCAGCTAGCTTTTACGGCCGTTTCTTCACCGGGCAGATGACGGCCGCCGGCAAAGTGCCGCCCGCCAAGGTACTGGTGATCGGCGCTGGCGTCGCAGGGCTTGCGGCCATTGGCGCGGCGCGCAGCCTGGGCGCCATCGTGCGCGCGTTCGATACGCGCGCTGAGGTGCGCGAACAGATTCAAAGTATGGGCGCCGAGTTCCTCGAAGTGCACATCAAGGAGGATGGCGCGGGCTCCGGTGGCTACGCCAAGCAGATGAGCCCCGAGTTCATCGCCGCCGAGATGGCGCTCTTCGCGAAGCAAGCTAAAGAAGTCGACATCATCATCACTACCGCGTTGGTGCCGGGTAAGGCTGCGCCCGTGCTGATCACCGAAGAGATGGTGAGCACCATGCGCCAGGGCTCGGTGATCGTGGACCTGGCCGCCGAGGCAGGAGGCAATTGTGCGCTGACTCGGCCGGGCGAGGTCATCACCCAACGGGGTGTGACGGTCGTCGGTTATGTGGATTTGCCGAGCCGCCTGGCGCCCACCGCAAGCCAGCTTTACGGCAGCAATTTGACACATTTGCTGGCCGACATGGGCGGCGCCAAGAGTTTTCACGTCGACCTAGAAGACGCCGTGGTGCGCGGCGCGATCGTGCTCCACGAAGGCAAGCTGGTTTGGCCCCCGCCCAAATCCGCGCCCTTGAATCTGCCGCCAACGGCGAAGCCGAAGAGCATGCAGGCGCACATGCCGGAACCACCCAAGGCGCCGGTGAGCCACCCTTGGCGCAGCGCAGCTCTCGCGTTGCTGGCGGCGGTGCTACTCGGCTTGCTTGGAACGGTCGCGCCGAAGGAATTCGTGTCGCACCTCACGGTGTTCGTCTTGGCCTGCTTCGTCGGTTGGCAAGTGGTCTGGAACGTCACGCCCGCCTTGCACACGCCCCTGATGAGCGTGACCAACGCCATCAGCGGCATCATCCTGGTCGGCGGAATGCTGCAGATTTCAGGGCCAATCTCCTCTCCAGTCACGTTGCTGAGCGCGGCCGCAGTGCTGCTCGCGACGATCAACATCAGCGGCGGATTCTGGGTCACCACGCGCATGCTGCGCATGTTCCAGCGGTAAAACGAGCCATGCCCGAAAGCTTGTCCACAATCGCCTACCTGGTCGCAGGGGTTCTGTTCATCTTGAGCCTGGCCGGGCTCAGCACTCAAAAAACCGCCCGTCGCGGCAACGCGTTCGGCATCGCTGGCATGTTGCTGGCGCTCGGCATTACCGCGTTCGGGCACGTGACGAGCTTCGGCGCGCTCGCCATGGCCGTCGGCGTGGGCAGCGTGATCGGCGTCGTCCTGGCGATGCGCGTCGAGATGACGTCCATGCCCGAGCTGGTCGCGGTGCTGCACAGCTTCGTGGGCTTGGCGGCGGTATTGGTCGGTGTCGCAAGCTATTTGGGCGCCCAGCCGCACGCCGATCACGTCGAAGGCGTGATTCATGCGGTGGAGGTGTTCGTCGGTGTGTTCGTCGGCTCTCTCACGTTCACTGGTTCGGTCGTCGCGTTTGGCAAGCTACGCGGCATGGTGCGCACTAAGCCGCTCTTGCTGCCCGGCCGTCATCTGTTCAACTTGCTGCTCTTGGCCGTCGTCGTTGGCATGGGCGCGCAGTTTCTCTCCGCGCCAGAGCATTCCGGGCTCGGCTCGCTGCTGATCATGAGCGGTGTGGCTGGGGTCTTGGGGGTGCACTTAGTGTTCGCCATCGGCGGCGCGGACATGCCGGTCGTCGTCTCGATGTTGAACAGCTACTCGGGTTGGGCAGCCGCCGCTGCCGGCTTCATGCTCGAGAATGATTTGCTGATCATCACCGGCGCGCTCGTCGGTTCGAGTGGCGCGATCCTCAGCTACATCATGTGCCGCGCCATGAATCGCTCGTTCTTTAGCGTGATTTTCGGTGGTTTCGGCGCGGACGAAGGCAAGGCGCCGGCTAAGCGCGCCACTCTGGACGCCCCCGGCGAGGTCACTTCGGTGACGGCGCTAGAGACGGCCGCGCTGCTACGCGAGGCCAAGCAGGTGGTAGTCGTACCCGGTTACGGCATGGCCGTCGCCCACGCCCAACACCCGGTGTACGAGATCGCGTCGGTGTTGCAGAAGCAGGGCATCAAGGTGCGTTTCGCGATTCATCCGGTCGCTGGGCGTCTGCCCGGTCACATGAACGTGCTGCTGGCGGAAGCCAAGGTGCCGTACGACATCGTGCTCGAGATGGAAGAAATCAACGAGGATTTTCCGGAGACAGACGTCGTGCTCGTGATTGGCGCCAACGACATCGTGAACCCGGGCGCGCTCGACGACCCTACCAGCCCGATCTACGGCATGCCCGTGCTCGAGGTGTGGAAATCCAAGGCCACGATCGTGATGAAGCGCAGCATGGCCAGCGGCTATGCTGGCGTGGAAAATCCGCTATTTTTCTTGGAGAACACCCGCATGCTGTTCGGCGACGCCAAGAAGAACGTCGATGCCATTCTGAGCGAGCTTCGCCCGTCTGGCGCGTCGGCTGCAGCCGAGTAGCAGCGGGCTTAGCGCACGACGACTGGCGGCACGGGCGGGGCCTGAAATTCATCCCACGCCGGCGTCACGTTGTTTTCGACGAAGTCCGAAATTACGGCTTGCTGATTCGCGTCGAGCTTCACGAGGTTGCGCTGGTTCCAAAGGAACACGGCGCTGTGCTGTTCGAGCTTACCGCTGCCGTCGTCCACTAGCGTTGCCATGTAAAGCTGCGACATAGGGCGCATGTTGTTCGGCTGGGTGGTGTCTTGAATCACGCCCGGTGATTGGCGCGTCGAAGAGAAGATCAAAAAGTAGTACTTCTTGCCGTCGGCTTCGCGCACGAGTGGCGACCACTTCGGCCAGCTGTTGTGCACGCCGGGGCTGGTTTCTCCCGAGCAAGCCGGCGGATCGTTGGCGGTGAGTCGTAACGCTTCGCCGCCCGCGGCCGGAACGACGAACACCTCTCCTTGCGGGCGGTAGTACATCTCCTGATCGGCCGCCGGTAGCGACTTGAAGTTGTCGACGCGTGTGAACGCAAGCAGTTGGTCATCGCCGGAGTAGTCGGGATAGTACTCGGCGTGCGCGGGATCGCTGGCGCCCAGAACCGGTTTCGCTGCGCCGCCCATGCCGTTGTTGAAGGGCACGGCGTAGATGTCCACGGCGCCGAGCGGAGTCTTGCTGTTCGCGCCGTGGCCGACGCGTCCGTCCGTAGTCGAGTCGGTGGAGGTGTAGGCGATGGTGGTGCCGTCGTGGCTCCAGTCCGGCGTCACCGCTCCGCGCGGATCGCCGTTGCGCGGGATGATGCCCCAGCCGGTATCTTGCTGGGTAATGAAGGCTTTGAAGTAGGCGTTGTCGTTGTTAGTCGCGGGAGCGTCG